>CAZFJT010000071.1:0-9895 GCA_964519135.1 uncultured Syntrophales bacterium
GCTTGAACCGCTGCGGGCGGCGGGAGTCCGATGAGCGAAGTTTTCTGAGCCCGCGAATTAATAAACACAGCGAATCGGATCTTCCGCCAACAGACGAGCGGCAAGTAGTCCCTGGGAACATTACTAACAAAGGCAGTTCACGATGACCGTTACTCTTTAAGTGTCATATACCCACAGGAAGCAGAACCGCACTTAAGTGACTGTTTTTCAGAGGTCATGGATTCTCCGGCGCCTGGGCCATAGTTGATGTAGTGTCCAAAAAGAGGATAGAATTACAGCCTCTTTGACATTTGATCCCAGGCCTGATCCATGAAGGCCTCCAATCTGGTTCTTTCATTGGTCTTTTTCTGGCCGTCATAGATAAGGGTAAGCATAGGTGTATTCTTACAGTTGGCCAGGGCTCTAGTGAGCGTAGCTGTAACCACTGTTCCATAGGAGCAGTTCAAGGTGATGAGATTCAATACACCGTCAATCCCAGTGTTGAGCTGGCCGATTAATGTGGCCAATGGCGCGGCTATTCCAGCGGGCATCCTTGTGTCATAGTATGTGGAGACGCGCCTAAGGGTTCTGGATGAAAAAGGATCATGTTCATGTACTGGGAATCGCTTTCCAGCTTCTGCTTTTATTGCCGCTTCAGCAAGAACCGCCTGAGCGTAAAATGCTGAGTTGTCATTTTGGGACGCGCCTTGGAGTTTCGGGGCAAGGGCCTGCTTCATGTAAAAGTACCTAACCCCGTCCGTGAAGGTGGGTGGAGGTAATATAACCGCCCCAAGAGACTCGATCTCGTCAAAGACCCTATTGTTGGAGTATGGGACTATCCTTGTGTAATAGTCCCCTGTAATTGCTATAGTCGGACGTTTCTCCGAATTCTTCTTCACTTCCAAAGCAGCCAACTTATCCAGGGCTTCTTCCACTCCTTTTGCGGTATTTCCCATGGCCAGATTTATTATTATGGAGTCTCTCGCCTTTTCATATTGTTCCTTTGCCTGCAAGTGGTCCACTATATAAGGTCTGATGGAGTAATAAGCTGAAAGGAGTATGTCAAAAGCGTTCAGACCCTCCCACATTCTCATGAGAATCATGTCCCTGACAGAGGTGGGAAGACCTGCGGATTTGGCGGATTGGCTGAGGTCTGTGATGACCCGCATTGGCAAACCCAATTCCTTGCGTATTTTTTCCGTGTAAATGGGATACTGCCCAAGCCTGCACGCGCTGAAACCTGGAATCGCGTATAAGCTTCTCGCGGCCTGGTCCTCTTTTAAATGCTTGTTGAGCTTAAGATAATCCCCAAGCATCAACGCGTACGGGTGGCACTCTCCGCCAACCAAATGGGCCCTGCCCAGTTCAGAAGACTCATCATCCGGCTCTGGGAGAACCTCCGCGTTGATTCCCATTGATCTGGCGGTTGCCGCGAGTATGTGGGAATGCTCACCAAAATAAGGAATGTAAACTGAATCAAGTCCTTTTGAACTGACCTGGGATCTGGATTTCTTGGGTTTTTTCTCCTGTGAAATTGATTGTTTGTTCCTTTGCTTGAATTGGGCCACCCTGTCAAGAAAAGCTTCCACCCTGGTCATGACCCCGGCTTTGGAGGAATGTTCGTCCATCTCTAGGATCAGCAGGGGCTTGCCTTTTGCAGCCGATTGAATGTGTTTTATAGTGAACGGATCTGGCCCGCAACCAAAGAAGCTTATCAAGACAGGGTAGAGATTGGGTCTCACGCCCACTTCCCTTGCCGCGGCAATCATCTGAAGCTGATTCTTCCACGGAATAGGGGACCTTGAGGGCAAACCGGGAATTGGAAGTAGATCTCCTGGGATTGCGTTGACTCCCAGTCTTCTGAATATGGAAGCGATATTCATATTGAAAAATGGTTCACAGAGATGATACGGCTTGCCCAAGACAACGATCAGGTCACCGGCTTGTTCCAGTGAATCGATGATCTGTTTGCTCGATGACCTCAATTCAAGCTCAAACGCTTCCCTGGACGCCATACCTTTTTTGTACGCCTTTTCGCACTGCGCTCTACTGTGTCCCAACCCCATGGCCCATTGGATATGATCTTCTTTGAAAGCCTCCGAACCGTATGGTTCGTGGCAGATAACAGGCTCAATCCAATTGATATCTTCATCTCCCTTAAGAAATTCCGATGACGCCAATGTGTAAGGGCATTGTTCAATAGGTCTCCAATCCATACCTTCCAAGGTTTCTGAAATAATCGTGGGATGGAATATCTCTTTGATCCCCATTCCCATTAGATCCTCCAATTGACCGGCAAGGGCCTTCATGGGAAGGCAGGATTCAACTTTGAGCCTGTGGAGTCCGGAATCGTATTGATCCCTATGGAAATTTTCAGGAAGCTGTAAATCCACGCCAAGTTCCTTCAGGAAACGTGACCAGAATGGGAACCACTCATAAAACAAGGGAGATCGAACCATCCCCCATTTTTTTGCCGATGCTTCCCCACCGGATTTTTGGCCATATTTTTCCAATAGTTCGGATCTCATCATGAAAAGATTGTTTTCAACCCTTGGCTTGTTTTTGGCCGCTACCTCCTTCTCCCACCTGTCGCAAGACCCTCCGTGGAATACTATGCGGTCGCGGTTGGTCCTGTATTTGTCCACTGAGCAACGATTATTGCAGCCTGTGCATCTGAAGGTTTCCCTTTGTAATTTCTCAGGCGCAAAATAAGGTGGAGGTTTCCCGGAACTCTTCGGATCTGCGGCGGCCAATTGATCAAGGGCTTTTAAGGCCGCGCCATAGGCAGCGGAAACTCTATAGATCCAGGGCGAATAAATTTCGGTTTTAACCTCTGCTTCAAAGGCTGATCTGACTGCGTCATTTGCAGCGACACCTCCCAGAAACATGACCTTGCCCGACAAATCCTTTCCTGGAACCACTCTGTCCAAGTAATTCCTCACTATGCTCAGGCACACACCAGCGGCAAGGTCCGCTCTTTGCGCTCCATTATTTTGATGATGCACCAGATCCGACTCCATGAACACAGTGCATCTATTGCCAAGGTCTGCGGGCGCGTTGGAGGAAAAGGCCTTTTCTGAAAACTCGGGACCCATTTCAATCGATAACCTGGAGGCTTGTTCCATAAGGAAGCTTCCGGTTCCAGCCGCGCACACTCTATTCATGGCAAAATCAGCCATAAGCCCCTGGTCGATTCTAATCCATTTTGAATCTTGACCGCCTATTTCAACAATACACTCCACGTCAGGGTCTTGTTCCACAGCCGCCCTGGTCTGCGCTGATATTTCATTAACAACCATGTCCGCGTCTAAAAGAGCTGCGGCAAGGTATCTTCCGCTTCCTGTTATAGAGACAAAATCAAGTTTTTCGATACCCGCGGTGAGATGAGCTATTGTGTGGGCTATGGAATCCAGGGGCTTGCCGTCTGTCAATCTATAGTCGCTCCTGATGATCCTCTTGGAATTATCTATCAAAACACCCTTGGAGCTTACAGAGCCTATATCCAGGCCCAATACAAGGGAACCGGACGTGATTTCAGCCTCAGCTTGATTAGCTTCCAGATCCGGAGACTTAACACTCGGGCGGCGCAACCTTGGCTTGGTGGATGGTTTGTTTGGGCGCTTTGACGCTTCCTGGGCACTATTTATGAACTCATCCAGGGTAAAGGGATTCGCATTGGTTTTGTCCAATCCCAATAAACCCGCGCCTATTGCCCCGAGGATATTGTAATGTTGTGGGATAATTATCTGATCCGTTTCGATTCCCAGCAAGTCCCTGAAAGCGCGCGCCACTGCCGAGTTTGCCATCACCCCGCCTTGGAGGGACACTATAGGTTTTATTTCAGAGCCCCTCACAAGATTTGCAATGAAATTTCTGGCAAGGCTATATGCCGCGCCCAGCAGGATGTCTGGTAAGCCTGCGCCCTCCTGGGCCCTGTGAATCATGTCGGTCTTGGCAAAGACAGCGCAGCGAGCGGCTATTATTGCCGGATCATTGCTTTGGGAAGCGATTTCTCCGAAACGTTCCACTTCAATATTGAGCCTCGCGGCCTGCTCGTCAAGAAAAGCGCCTGCACCGGCCGCGCAGATCTCATTCATCCTAAAGGAAACAATCTTGGGATAAGCGGACTTGTCCGAGGGCCCAATTTGTATGAACTTTGAATCCTGTCCGCCTATTTCTATGATGGTCCTTATGTCCTTGTTGGCCCAATATGAACCCTGCGCGTGGGCTTTGATCTCATTCACCGCAGGAATTCCCGTATGTTTTGAGATCATTTCCCTTGCGCTACCAGTGACAATTGCCCCTTCAATGGTTATTTTTTTTTCATGTTTTTCGCTCAGGCGCTTCCCCGCGTCGATCAGAGCGAATAAGGGTCTTCCCTGGGTTCGGATATACACTGTTTCTAAGACTCGTCGATCATGGTCGACCAATGCAAGGTTCAGACTCACTGAACCGCAATCAATTCCCAGGCTATATCCGTTTTTCATTTAATCCCCCTGAGGGTCGCGCCTTTAAGCGCGAATTGAAGAATTGTCGTTATCCTGATAAGTCTTTGTCCAAAAAACGATGGTTTCCGCCAAAAAAACCATCTTTAAAAAGTAAAGCGCATATATCAGGTATATTATGTATTATTAATTCCGGAAGGCGAGGTCAAATTTCTAAGAAAGGTCGGATTAAAATGACCGATAACTCATCCCATGAAGCCCTGCAATGCCAATTGTGCTCCACAGTGAATCCTCCTGATTCACAGTTATGCAAGTGGTGTGGTAAGCCGATGATTGATTGGGAAAGAATGGCCGAACAGTACGGTGAGTACTTCTCAGAAGAAGAATTCAGGAAAAAGATTGAAACAGAAGCTGTTGAAGCGGGCAGGGAGACAATTGAATTGGCTCTATTGCTCTACCATACGCTGAAAATTCAAGGGGAATCTTGCGAGCCTTGGATGAAGGACGCGCTGATAGGTTGCCTTGGGCTTTTTGTCGCAAACAAGGATATGATCCCTGATGATACGCCTGCGATAGGATTTTTGGATGATAAAACGATAATGGGTATGGCAAAAGTATCTGTGGAGAGGATAATATCAGCGGAAATATATGAAAGAGCGGCAATAGAATTGGATCAAATAGTCGCGAAACATTAAATGTCTGATAAGAAGTAAACATTCACTCTTGCTGGGGAAGCAGTCTGAACCTCGGCTGGTCGGTGGGGGTCCGATGAGCGAAGTTTACTGAGCCTGCGAATAAAACACAGCGAATCGGATCACCCAACAACAGGCGCAAGGCGGCGCCTAAGTGAATACATACGTTACGAACATGAAGAATATGGACAGTTATAAACAGGAGCTTAATATGGGTACTCACCTATGTCCTTGGTATTTGGCTTATACATTTGATAATCCCATTAGAAAATTGATCCATAAACCCGAAAAAGCGCTTGGAGAGTTTATCAAACCAGGATTTACCACCATGGACCTGGGGTGCGGAATGGGGCACTTTTCTCTGGGTATGGCCAGAATGGTTGGCGCGTCCGGAAAAGTTTACGCTGTGGATTTGCAGAGTAAAATGCTCGAGGTACTGAGAAAAAGAGCCCGGCGCAATGGACTTGAGTCAATAATAGAAACAAGGAAGGTTGGGAAAAAGGAGCTTGGGAGTTATGACCCTGTGGATTTCATTCTCGCTTGTTGGATGATCCATGAGATACCTGATAAGGAGCGTCTTTTCAGTGAATTGGCCGGGATAATCAAGGATGACGGCAAGTTACTGATTGCAGAGCCAAAATTTCATGTAAAAGAGAAGGACTTGGATAAATCAGTGGAGATAGCTGCAGCCAAGGGGTTCAAAGTCATGGGAAAACCTAAGTTAGGGTTCAGCTATACAGCTTTGCTGGCATTGGGATGACATGTAGATTTTAGGGATCTAGTTCTCAAATGTGGATAGGGTTGCTTTTACGGCCCTGTCCCTGGCCCATGATTCGATTCTGTCTATTCGTTCTCTCATGGTCCTGGAAAGGGGGACTATCCTTCGGAAAGCGTTTGCCAAAGTGTGTTCAGTGAGATCTTTGTTCTGGGACATACTCTCGTAAATTGCGGAAACGACGCCTTCCTCTATTTCGGCGCCATTCAATCCTTCAGTTGATTCGGCCAGGTAATTCATGTCAAAGTTCGCTGGATCCACATTACGCTTTTTCATGTGTATCTCCATGATCTGTTCCCTTTCGATCTGGGTTGGCAGACCCACATAGAACAGCTCATCGAATCTTCCCTTTCTCAGGACTTCAGGGGGTAAGACCTCCACCTCGTTCGCGGTCGCGCCAACAAAAACCGGCGCCTTCTTCTCCTGCATCCAAGTGAGAAACAGGGCCAGCACCCTGGATTCCTCTCCTCCAGCGGCTTTTTTGTTTTGATTGGCAATTCCCGCCTCTATCTCATCTATCCAAAGAACACAAGGCGCCACAGCCTCTGCAGTGGTTATGGCCTTTCTCATGGCCTCTTCAGGAGACCCTGCCACTCCATCGTATATTCGTCCCATATCCAGCCTTAAAAGTGGTAGTTTCCAATACGCGGCAATGGTTTTAATGCAAAGGCTTTTACCGCATCCACTCACACCCATTGCCAATATTCCTTTGGGTGGGGTCAAACCCCTATTCAACGCCTCGGAGGTCCAAGCCTGCTCCCGTTCGTCAAGCCATCTCTTAAGGTTGAGCAAACCACCGATTTCCCATTTGTCCATGTCAGGAGTTACGAACTCCAGGACTCCTCCTCTTCTGACAAGGGCTTCTTTCTCCTTGAGCACGAAATCCACGTTTTCAATGGTAAGCTCCTTTTTATTCATGAACGAGCCCCTGAATGCGTCCATTGCCTCAAAGGATGTTAGACCCTGCGCGGCCCTGACCATTTTCTCCCTCAAATCGTCTGTATCTTGGCTATTTTCAGCCATTTTACCTAATTCCATGTCAATGGCCATGTCAAGAACCTTGGATAGTTCATCAGGGCTCGGCAGGGGAATATCAATGATCTTAAAGAGTGGAAACAGCTCATCCGGTAGGCTTAATTTTGGAGCTATAAAAAAGACAGCTTTTCTGTTTGATCTGAAAAGTCTCGCTATTTCCCGTAACTGTCGCACCAATGCAGTGTTGCCGTTTATAAGTAAATGAAGATCCTTAAAAATCAGGGGCTGCTCATCCTTTAATTTCGCGTAAGCCTCAAGTCCTTTTATAGGGTCGGGGCTTCCTAGGATCGTTTCTCTACCCTTTGACAGACCGTACAGGCAAGACCAGAGATAAACCGCGCTATTCTCCCCGAGCGCCTTTTTTGATCCTCCCAGGATCATCCTCTCAACCCTCTCTTCCTCAGGCGATACAAGGTAAACAAGTGACGCTCGTGCGTTTATCAAATCAGCTATTTTTTTTGCGCTCATCTATAGTCCACTGATAATTAATCTACAAATCCCAATGATAAGAACCCAGGATAACACTTATTGGGAAATCTTTGAAGGCCGGCCAAAGGGTCCCACACAATCACTGAATTTAAGGTATAATATCAATTCGCATTCGAAGATTGAATTTATAGGAGGTTGAACTGATTCTGACGGGTGAAGTTTCGTGAGCCAGGTAATTTAACACAGCAGCCAATAGAATCTTCCGCCAACAGGAGCGTCTTACTCTACTTCGATCACTAGATTAAATCTTCACTCTCAAAATGAAAATTCTTGGTTATAGACGAACCAGGCCAAAGGCCGTGTAAGTCGAATGCGAGACATGACTATATGCCTAAGGGCTAGTAACACCATAAAAGGAAGGGTCTTTCTTCTTCTCTATCTTCCCTGCCCCAAAGACCTAAGAGTATTTTGGAAGTTGCGCATCATATTTACTAAAACACCCTCTGAGACTGATGCCAGTGTTCAGGTTTGATGTAACGCTATGGCCGTGGAACCGCCGCAAACGCAGTTTAGTCCAATTGAGGAATTACTTTTGTGTCCGCCCATTGTATCTTCTGAATAGATCTGAGGGCGGCTCACTGAAAAATCGGGATACCGAGGCGCCTACAACTCCCATACGTCTGTCCATTCTGGTCATGGGCGACAATATTACAAGATTGTGTTTGGCCCTGGTGCAGGCCACATATACCAGACGCCTTTCCTCTTCAAGCTCATCTCTTAACTCGGACATGTGAGAAGGCATTTTTCCTTCACAGGCCCAAATAAGTATAACAGTATGCCACTCAAGACCCTTTGAAGAATGTATTGTGGACAGAACCAGGGATTCATCAGAAAATGTCGCTCCAGGATCGCTCTCTGGCGGGTCAAGAGCCATATCATTAAGAAAATGATTCAGGTCTTTGTACTGAAGCGTTAGATCAGATAATTGTTCCAGGTCACGCATTCTTTTAGGATAATTATCAAAATTATCTTTTAGGTATGAGAAATATGCCTTGTTTATAAGGTCTATCTTCTCTGGGATAGGGCCTGAGTGATTTCTTAAGTGATTAACAAGGGAAATTAGTTCAACTAATTGATCGTAATACTTTGCGCTAGGTTTTGCTGGGGCCTGAATTGTGGCTGAATCTCCAGTCTCAGCTATTATATTGGCTATTTTCAGCGCTGTTTTAGCTCCGATTCCCTGAATGAGTTTTAGGCATCTTGTCCAACTCAGCCTATCCTGATAGTTAACTATAACCTTGAGATGCGCTAAGACATCCTTGATGTGCTGACTTTCAAGAAACTTGAATCCCCCGTATTTTACAAATGAAATGTTGTTCCTTGTAAGTTCTCCCTCCAGATCAAAGGAGTCGAACCCTGCCCTGAATAGCACAGCAATATCAGATGGGTGAACGCCATAGGAACTTAGTTCTTTAACGCATTCCACAACGAACTTGCTTTGTTCTCTTTCTGAGTATGGTCTGTGTAAAAGTGGCGCAGGGCCTTCAGTCCTTTTTGTAAACAGCTTTTTCGGATAACCTGCTTCAGCTTTGGAAATTATTTGATTGGTCACATTGAGTATCGCTGATGTGCTGCGATAATTTTCCTCAAGCTTAACTATTTTCGTTCCAGGGAATTCCTCGGGAAAGCGCATTATGTTCTCAAATGTGGCGCCCCTGAAAGAGTAGATACTTTGGGAATCGTCTCCTACCACCATAACATTGTCGTGTTCGCAGGCCAGTAACCTGACGATCTTTGCCTGCAAAGGGTTGGTATCCTGATATTCATCCACAAGCACATGATTCTTGCTTAATGAAATATCACGTCTAATATCTTGATACTCTTCCAGTAATCTCACTAGGTTTATTAAAAGATCATCATAGTCCATTAAGTTGTTCTGTCTTTTATATATATCATATTCTGAATGGATCAATTCTATATCGTTTTGATTGTCTGCAAATTGGGAATAGTACGCGTTAAGTGTGGAGCCCATATCAAGGGAAGTGTTAACAGACCTGGATATTATGGATGCGATGGTTCTGGATTTTGGCATGGACTTTGGGTCTTTTAGCTGTGATTCCATGGATCTTTTGATGAAATTAACAGCCTCGACTGAGTCAGTCTGATCCATAATGGAAAAAGAAGGATCGTATCCTAGAAATGACGCATACTTCCTGAGAATGAGATTCGCCATGGAATGGAATGTGCCGCCTTGGGTTCCTCCAACACTCTTTTCCAGCAGTTCTGCAACTCTGTTTAGCATTTCTTGGGCGGCCTTTCTGGTGAAAGTCAACAGGAGTATATTATTTGTGGGCACATGGTGTTCAATAAGCCAGGCCACTCTGTAAACAATCGTTCTTGTTTTTCCTGAGCCTGCGCCGGCAATTACCCTGTCTTCTTATACACATCTCCGAGCCCACGAGACTAAGGCGAATCTCGTATTCCGTCATGTGCTTGTAAAATGGGGGGGGGGGGGGGGGGGGGGGGGGGGGGGGGGGGGG
>CAZFJT010000072.1:0-9880 GCA_964519135.1 uncultured Syntrophales bacterium
TCAAATTTTTAATATAATAGGCCGGTTTCTATGTAATAGGCGCCGGGCGTTTTTTTGGAGAATTATCATGGATTCCAGGCAAGGCGGTATGATGAAAGGATTGCGAGGTATTTTGAAGTTTAGGGAGGCTTCTGAAGGCTTTTCTCGTGATTGGCGGAATATTGTTTCGCCTCCTGATGATGTTCTAAAGAAAATAGAGCCTGGTATGAGCATATTCCTTGGCACAGGCGCGGCTGAGCCCAGAACCATGGTTAAGAGGCTCATGGCCGAAGACAGGGCCAACTTAACGGATCTTGAACTCATCCAGCTTGTAAGCTTTGGAGACGCCATATCTCTGGAATCCCTGAATTCACAAAAGCACCGTCTTAAGACTTTCTTCTCAGGCTGGATTGCAAGTGAGGCCATCATAGAAGGCAGGGTGGATCACATTCCGAGCAGGTTTGCGGATATTCCAGGGCTGATTCGGTCCGGCAAGGTGAATATTGACGTTGCATTCATTCAGATCACACCTCCTACTCAGTCAGGTTATTGTTCACTGGGCATAGGTGTTGACGTGGCTCGCAGGGCCATTGAGCAGGCCAATTATGTTGTCGGTGAGATCAATACACAGATCCCGTTCACATATGGAGACACCTTTGTGCATGTGTCCGAATTCGACGCATTGGTTGAGGGAGTGGATCCTCCATTCCTTTTTCCAAGGATGGAGATCAATGAGACATTTGATCGAGTGGCTGCAAATGTGGCCTCAGTCATTGAAGACGGCAGTTGCATGGCGTTCTCAATAGGACCTCTGTTTGACGCCCTTTGTAAACAAATGATCAACAGGAAACATCTTGGAATCCACTCCCCTTTTATCACTGATTCCATGATGGACCTCATCAATAGCGGCGCGGTAACAAACCGCCGCAAAGGGACTTACCGCGGCAGGTCTCTGGTTTCTTATGCGTTCGGGACACAGGAGCTGATGTCATGGCTGGACAGGAACCCTCTGGTGGAATTCCAGGGCATAGAACAGGTTTTCAGCCCGGTCCACATTGCCGGCAATGACCATTTCATGGCCGTGGTCCACGCGAGAAAGGTCGATGTCACAGGCCGGGTGGCTTTGCACGCAGGCAAAGGGAACATAGCCCATGGTCCTGCCGAAGCTGCTGATTTCGTAAACGGCGCGGAAATGTCCAAAGGCGGTCTTACAATAATGGCCCTGCCGAGTCGCAACCTTGAAGGCAAATCCAACATACTGCTCTCACTAGGGGACTTCCCCAATCAATTCAACTCCAGGGAGTCGGTTGACATGGTGGTAACCGACTATGGGGTGGCTTCATTAAGGGGCCGCACAGTTAGGGAGCGCTGCCAGGCGCTTATAGAGGTTGCCCACCCTGATGACCGTGAGGGGCTGGTGGAAAAGGCCAAGGAAAATAGAATACTCTATCCTGATCAGATATACCTCAGAGAATCCAGTGAACTATACCCCACGGATATTGGGGCCACCCATACCTTCAAAGGCGGTATAAAAGTCAGATTCAGGGCCATAAAGCCGTCGGATGAAGAAGAGATGAGAAGGCTTTTCTACAGATTCTCCGACGAAACTGTCTACTATCGATACTTCAGCCCCATAAAGACCATGCCTCACTCAAAAATGCAGGAATACGTCCATGTTGATTTCAGCAAGGCCCTGTCTATCGTGGGATTAGTGGGCAAGTCAGGGAGCGGTAGGGTCATTGCTGAAGGCAGGTTCGCTCGCAGAGACGATAAACCTTACGGAGACGTGGCCTTTGTTGTGGATGAAGCTTATCAGGGGTTGGGAATAGCGTCAGACATTTTCAAGATGCTGATTAAGCACGCGAAAGAAAGAGGTCTCAAGGGAATGACCGCTGATGTGGTAGCGTCCAATCGCAGTATGATGAAAGTGCTCGAAAAGTCCGGGCTACCTGTTAAGGCCAGATTGGAATCAGGAGTCTATACTGTCACCATGCCTTTTGAAACTGAAGATAACGACTGATTAAATATGATAATTTTTAAATATTAGCGCGTCTCGTCAGAATATCTCAATTAAATAGGGATTGCCGCTGATTTCAAAACTTTATTACTCCGCGCCAGGCCGAGTGCGGCTCGCCATTCTTTTAGCAGGTCCATGACCATTTAAGCCTGGTCAAAACTTCTCTCCATTGGGCAATAGATCATTTGGGATTGATTCCGCGCGAGCGCCGTCATCAAACAAAGTCTTGCGCTTACAGTAGTTTCCATCCTTCTCAAAACAGTGTCGCTGGGCCCAGAAATCCTTTGAATCAAAGTCTATAAACCTGTCGAACATCGGTGAACAGTATTCCAGGTATTCGCATGTGTCTTTGGTCTTACTTTCCCACATTTGGTCAAAGGACTCGAATTCAGGGAAATTCATACCATTAGGCAAAAGAGAGTTCGGAATATCGTCCATTCCCTTTCCTGAGTCCCTCAGTTTTTTCCTAGCGCAGTCCTTTCCAAACTCAGCGCTGCAATAGCGCTTTATCCAGAATGACCTTACTTTTTCACGTCTGAATTTATTGAATATTGGACATTTTGGCGTGAATTCACAATCTTGATTCATTTGCTCCCCCAAAACCTATTGTTCCATATCTGAAAATAATAGCGCGTTCCTAATTAAAAGCAATATATAAATAACCATATTCATAAGCCCGGTTGCATACTAAAATCTCATGGACCTTATTGACTCAAGATTTAGGCCCTGAGTTCCCAAACGTGTTCTTAGTACAAATATCTTTAGGTCAAGCAAATCATAGCATTCAGTCGCCCCCCCTTTAACCCCAAATCAAGGAATCCTTGGCAAAGGTTTGATATATTTGATCCAAAAAATATTATCTTAGAAAGACAAATTTACCCAATGGTTTCCAAGGGAGACATGACGGAAATCCTTGGTGAGGTTCGCGGGTTACGCGCGCACAGGCCGCGCTGTTTTTCCTGTTTGGTTTAATAGATGGAGTGGAATGTGAATTTTTTCCTTGACCCGGAATAAATGAGTTGCTAGGCAAACCTCAACTTGAGGTTGAAACTTTTACCTAAGTTCCTCTAACTCAAGATGTATCGAATTATGTGAATCAATGACCACTATTGATAGGGTTTTGGAAGACCTCGCCGTCAAAGGCTTAAATGGGAAAAGGAGAACCAACAGATGAAACGTCCCGCTCTTTTTTTCACAGCGCTTTTAATACTGTGCGCCTCTCTTTGTCAATCGTCCACTATTTTTGCCAATGACGGACGTATGGAGGTTGTGGACAGGTCCACCAGAAGCAAGATTTTGAATGATTACGCGCTACTGACAAGAGATTCCATACAAAAGGCCTGGAGGACACCCCTGGAATTGAATAGTCCCGCTGCTGTAAAGGGACGCCTTAGAATAAATTATACCATAGATAAAAAGGGAAACCTGGTATCTGTGAAGCTCGTTCAAGGCTCAGGAAACCCTGAGATGGACACGTCCCTCATGAATGCCATAAGGGCCGCGGCGCCGTTCCCGTTTTTTCCTGATGACATCCATGCGGACAGCTTGCTTGTAAGGGCGAATTTCATTGTGGCCACAACGCCCGCGATTCCTGTGTCTACAGTCAGCCATCCGATCGCAAAAAAAGATCAGAAATCCGCGGCTTCAAAGAAATTCCAATGGGGCGCTCCAGCAGGTAGCTCCAAATCCACTGCAAATACTTCGAAAAATAATGGACCAGCCTCTATTCCTGAAGAGTTAACAGGAACATCAAGTGGAAACATTCCACCAAGGGTGAATTCAAAGAAATATAAGTGGGGCGCGAAAAGCAACTAGGGCAGCCGATAGCCGCCCCACTTCTCTCCCACCCCCATCCGGTCCCTGGGGAACCTCCTGAGATAGGTTCACATAACCCCTCCCAGGGACCTAATAACCTTACGGATAATAAGCCCCAAAAACAATAAATTAGCGACTTTTAAATCCATTGCCCAAATATTGAAATAATTAGTCAAGGCCCATTGTAATGGTTATGTTTGAATAAATTTAATCACTTGACCTAAAGTAAACGCGCGTATAAATTCGCACATTGAACTAGGAATCAATGGAGAAACCAATGGCCATTTCAGAAAAATTGCTGGAAATACTCGCGTGTCCAAAGTGTAAGGGTGAACTGGAGTACACCACTGATGATGAGGGACTGATTTGCCACTCGTGCCGATTGAAATATCCGGTCAAGGACGACATACCGATAATGCTCATAGATGAGGCCATTCCATTATCCGGAGAAGAACAGGATAGCTCATCGTAGCCATTGGCGCATTGGTGGCTGATGCGGGCGCATTGCTCTGATCACATTAATTGAAAAGATTACAAAATGGAGAATTTTATATGGCTGGGTCTGGAAAGAGATCCTCAGGCCCGGACGCGCGGATCTATATCGAATACCTGATATATCTAGTGGCCAGGGGAATTGAACTCTTTTTCGTTTCAATAAGAAACCATGATAAAGCCCTTGGAGTAGGGAGATTTCTAGGTAGAATCGGATTTGCCCTTGCGTTCGACAGAAGACAGGTCACCATAGATAATCTTACCATCGCGTTCGGAAATTCAATGAGCCCCATGGAGATAAGGAATCTGGCCAGACGGAATTTCGAGCACCTTGGTATGATGGTTGTGGAGTTTTTCAGACTGCGCAGATGGACACAGGATCAATTGGCCGCACACCTGATCGTAGAGGGAAATATTCCCTTTAATTACGCGTGGGCGCCCGGGAAAAGAGCCACCCTGTATGTTTTGGCCCATTTCGGTAGTTTTGAGGTCCTGGCTGCAACCAATAAGTGGTTGGGCATAAAGGGCAAGCTAATTGTCACAGGCTTGAAAAATAGGTTCATAAATGACAGGATGATGTTCAGCAGGGCCGGGCAAAGCAGTGGACTGGACATCCTGCCCCATAAGGGCGTTGTAAAGACCTGTATGGAGGCCCTAAACAATGGTGAGATGGTGTACGGACTGGCGGACCAAAGGGGAGACGACACCAGACCAATTTGGGTTGAATATTTTGGTAAAAAGTGCCTTGCCAATGGAGTATTCGCGAGGTTTGCCATTGAAGGTAACGCGTTCGCCTTTCCTGTGAGGGCCATTAGACTGCCTGGGGGGAAATACAGATGTGTATTCGAGCCTGAGATCCCTGTGAGCAGAACCGGAAATTTGCAAGACGACATAACAGTGACTTCCCAAAATTTCCACAATGTCTTTGAAAAATGGCTCAGGGAATACCCTGAACAGGGATTTTGGATGCACAGGAAATTTAAGAGAAAGCCAAAGAAAAAGAGACCAAGATGAGGGGATCAATTAGCGCGTATCTCCATAAGGCATCGAAATTAGCGCTCTATTATTGTTAAAATAACCCATGAAGAATTCAAACCAGCTTGAAATGCCCGCTTCAATCGTTGTCCGAGGGGTGAATTGGGTCGGGGACACAATCATGACCCTCCCGGCCTGGAGGGACCTGAGGCGAATCTTTCCATCCTCGACCATTACCGCATGGGTTCCAGGTAATCTTGCAGCCCTGCTAACCGTCGCGGGAGTGGCTGACAAGGTCATGGTTTTCGATCCATCGGACGGCGGTCCTGGTACAAGGGTCTTTAAGATGGCTTCAATGCTACGCGGGGAAAACTTCGACATCGCGATCTTCTTTCAAAACGCGTTCGAGGCTGCGCTAACCGCTTTTATGGCCAAGATCCCTTTGCGTGTTGGTTTTCCAACGGACCTTAGGGGGCCACTCCTGAGCCACAAAATCCACATGCCCAGGGATATCAGGTCCAGGCATCAGGTGTATTATTATCTGGAAATTACCAGACAATTGGCTATGGCGTTCAATTCAGGGGCTGATCAGCCTCCCCAAACACCCGATTGCGCTATCCAGCTTGGCGCCCCGTCCCTAAAGGCCGCTCAGGATATATTGACTTCAGAGAGTCTTGATCCAAGGGCCCCTTTGTTCTGCCTGTGTCCGGGATCGGTGAATTCGGAGGCTAAAAGGTGGCCAGTGGACCTCTGGGCGGAGTTGGCGGATCATATTCACAGGGAATTACGTGGGGGAATCGTCTTCATGGGGGCAAGCTCAGAGATCGGGCTGATAGATGAAATATGCCAAAGATCTTCAGCCAAGTGCGTCAACCTTGCGGGAAAAACCGATATGATCAAGTCCATGGGCGTTATGAGCCTTTGCCAAATCGTTATATCCAATGACACAGGCAGCGCTCATATGGCTGTCGCGTCAGGATCCAAGGTTCTCACCATATTCGGACCTACCATTCCTGGAGCGACAAGGCCGTTCGGTCAATCCGCGCACATAATTCAAGGTGACGCGGACTGCTCGCCATGTAGAAATTTCACATGCCCTTATCCGGATCATCCATGTATGAGGAGCGTAACTCCAGGGAATGTTCTTTCTAAGGCATTGCTAATTCTGGGTTTAGACGAGCCTGAAAATAATGATCAAAATGCCATATCCACCCCGCCATTGAGACAGTGACAGAAGAATTCCATAATAATTCGCCTATGAGTAGACCCCTGATAAGTGTGATTATCCCCACATATAACAGGCTGGAACTGTTGAAGCTAACCCTGGAATCAGTAAGAAACCAGACATTCGGGGATTTTGAGATTATTGTTGTGGATGATGGAAGCTCGGATGGGACCGGGGAATGGCTGTCGCGTCAGGATGACCTGATCACCCTGCGCCAAAAGAACGCAGGTATAGCCACATCCAGGAACAACGGAATTGCAGTGGCTAAAGGAGAATGGGTGGCGTTTTTGGACCATGATGACCTATGGGCCCAAGACAAACTCCAAATCCAGGCTGATTTTATCAAGGCCCACCCTGACCATGTTCTTGTGGCCGCGAAGCACGTTAGGCTGGGGAAGGGTTACAGTGTTCCCAGAAAGCCGGTGTGGATAAAGGGAGATCTCTTTGTTGATGTGTTTTCAAAGAGCTTTATCCATACTTCCTCTGTAATTATTCGAAAGGACATAATCAAATCCATCGGAGGCTTTCCTAGCAAATATGGATTCGCGGACGAGTTCCAGGTATGGCTGAAAATCTCCCATGATCATCCAATAGGGTACTTTGATAAACCTCTTGTTTTCATAAGATTCTATGAATCCAACACCAGCCATAACAGGATAGGCGTAAGAACCGACACATATGACATATTGATGAACAATTATGATCCCTTGAAAATACCGAGAAAAGTGTACCTAAAGACAATGTCCGATCATGATATCTCATTCGGCAGGGCCTATATAGCGGCCGGAGATACGGACACCGCCCTGGGTTGGTTCAAGAGATCGTTTTTCAGGGCGCCCTGGAGATTACGGGGGGCTCGGTACTACCTGAAATATCTCATTTTGACAAAACTCAGACCAAAGAAACCTGAAAATAAATGAGATCCGGTAATGGGAACCCATGATCTAATAAGTCCGTTCGCTAAAGAGCGCTATACGCTATCTCCAGAAGAGTGGACAGAAAAAATTGATAAAGCGATAGGTCTTCACAATTCGGCCATTGAGGGCCGCGAGGGAGCTGTAAGAAAGAACGCTCCTGAGAGCGCGGTGTCCATAGTGAATGGGCCAAGGTTTGGTAATGTATGCGTAAAGGAGATCAAATGGCGTGGGCTCGCCCATTGCATGAAGAATATCATCAGGCGCTCAAGGGGGCTCAGGAGTTTTCAGAACAGTTCCAAACTCATAGATTCAGGTATTCGTCCTGCTGCGGTCATTGCATTGAGACGCGTGAAACAATTCGGCGTTGTGACATCAGAATACATAATCATGGAAAAACCTGACCATTATTTTGAGTTGGATCGACATGTAACCAAGAGGATTCAGGAGAGGTGGTCCAACCGGGAAAAGAGATCATTGATAAGGGCTTTTGCCGGATTTCTCGGTCAATTGCATTCCAGGGGTATCTTCCATTCGGATTTAAAAACATGCAATATAATGGTTATGATTGATCCTGGCGCCCCTGATTTTGCCCTTCTTGATTATGATGACGTGATCTTTTACAGGTCCTTACCCATGAAAAGGAGGATCAAGAATCTTACCCAGATATTCCTGTCAACTCCTATGGAATTCAATCAAAAGGATCGTCTTTTGTTTCTAAGGCTTTATGGAAATCAGGTCGGACTGGATCCGCGCTTGATTGGTAGATTGGCTCGGGACATATTAAATACCGCGCATGGGAGAAAGATCCTCTATGTCGGACTGGATGGCGATATTGAAGAGGATTGGGAGGCGTGAATTAGAAATAATGTAAGATTGGGAGAATATAATAAGGATCGCAAAATCGCACGCCAATCCAATGGTCTGATCATGCTAAAAGCGCTCTGCCTGAGGCATGTCCACAGTCAGCCTTCAGAACCGGAAAATTTGCAAGGCCTGATGGTATGATACAAATGGACCAGGATATCGAGAATGTTAAACAGGATTAGCCAAAAGGAAAATGGTAGTGAGATATTTCAGGTCCTGTGAGCAGGCCTGTCCTGTTGGGGCTGGGACCCAGACCGGTTAATGACAAGGTTGAATATCGTCGCGGCCGCCACGGTAGGCGGTCTTTTACTCAAAATCGTCCCATTCGTCCTCTGCCTCTGACGCGAGTTCTATTTCCTTTTTCAACTCATCTGAGAATTCTTGCCTGGGTACTTCCACCCAAAGCCCCTCCAGGTCGTAAAATTCTCTAACAGGGCTTCTGAACACATGTACTATAACATCCCCATAGTCTAGCAGCGCCCAATTACCTTGTGAAACCCCCTCTTTGGAATATCTCTCTATTTTCGCTTTACCCGCGGCTTCCAAAATGGCTTCAGCTATTGCGGTAACCTGCTTTTCAGTGGCTGCGGAAACGATCAGGAAATAATCGGTCAGGGAGCTGACCCCAACGAGATTAAGTAATACAGGATTTTGCGCCTTCTTTGACAGCGCAGCCTTTAACAGTGTTTCCGATTTTTCGAGACCTGATCGGCCATCTTTTATTTTAAGTTGATCTTTGACCACGTTCTATTCCCTGTACAGACGATTTGCTTTAATATATTCAAGTACCTTATCAATCACAAGGTACCTTACGCTTCCCCCTTGTCTCAGGATCTCCCGGATTGCGGTTGAGGAAATATCCAGGCCCAATACAGGCGATTTTACAATTTTGCGATCAGTGTCCTTTCCTTGGTAACCATTTTCACCTTTAACATATTTTTCTTGTATTGATTTCGGAAGATCCGCCCAGGCTTTCTCAAATGTGATACCAGGTCTTGAAACCACTATAAAGTTCGTTAGATCAAAGAGCCTTTTATAATCCTTCCAAGAGCTTATCTCAGCAAGGGAATCCGTTCCCATCAGGAAATACAAGGAGTCCCCATGGGATTGGATCAATCTTTCAACTGTGTTCACTGTATATGATGGCCCCCCGAGTTTAATCTCCACATCTGAAACCTCGAAACGCCTATTGTCTGAGCAACAGATTTCGATCATGTTAAGTCTATGGATTGCGGGCGCCAAATTATCCATCGGCTTATGGGGCGGAACATTTGCAGGAATGAACAAAACTCTAGTTAAATTATGAGCGCGGACCACTTCTTCGGCCATTCTTAAATGCCCGATGTGGGGCGGATTAAAGGTTCCTCCAAATATCAGCTGGCTCAATGTTTGATTATCTCTCAATAAAGGGCTTGTTTTAACGTCAAAAGATTCTATATTCTGTTCTATGAATTTTGAAGAACAATATTATGGACAGGATTGGACACACTGGTTCTACCCCTGCCGGAGGAAGACTTATTGGTATATGCAATAGGTTTTTTTATTCTTCTTGGTGTCCTGATTTTTGTGCATGAGTTTGGACACTTCATAGTTGCA
>CAZFJT010000073.1:0-9791 GCA_964519135.1 uncultured Syntrophales bacterium
CGCCTGATCCTACGGTAACCACTTCCACATAGGCTTCTTTTAAACGATAATAAGGTATCCAAACCTCGAATTCGTTATAAAGGTCCTCAACCAACAGAGCGGCTTTTTTACCTTTTAGTTCCATCATGTTGCCCTTCCTGTTCCTTTATATTTGCTGTAATTCTTTTTCCTGTATTTATGGAATGTGTAGTGTTCCAACAGGAATATAACCATTATCAATCTTCCACTTCCAATGACGCTATTCGCATCTCATCCTTACCTTCAAGGATCTCGATGGCGCCCTCCCGGCAAGTCGCGCAAAAAGGCTCATACTTATCGACGGTCTCTTCACGACCACACTTGGAACAACGCACCTTCAAAGGTATTATTTTAACTTTCAGTTCAGCCCCTTCAGCCACTGTGCCCTCGGAAAGGATGTCAAAAGCGAACTGAACGGCCTGTGGTTGAACCGCTGTGAGTAATCCGAATTCAAGGTTCACTCCGATTACTTTCCCTGCCTTATGTATCTTGGCCTGATCTTCGATTATGTCCATAATACTCTGGACTATGGCCATTTCATGCATATGAGGTGTTCTCCTTTAAAGGCGCTTGACAATCAATATACACCTATCTGGCCCACGCGGGTATTTGCCACGGTCCACCGGCTATTGGCTGAAAGACTCCGTCTCCGGTCATATCCATATACACTCTATAGGTCTTTTCAGGATCACTGTTGGAATGAGAGCTAAAAGCCACTGTTCGACCTCTGTATGTATACACCGTATATACGAGACCTGCGCCGTCTGAATAAAAATCCATTGCAGTCTCTTTTCCGGGAATATCTGTGGCGTGATCGGAATCGCGTGTTGTTATGTGTTTCATGTTGGATAAGTCGGGTAATCTAACCGCTTGTTGGGAGTAACTCAGGCCGGAGGATACAATTGCGCAACCCACTATTATCACCAGACACAATCTCATCCGCTTCCCCTTTCTTCCTTAAGACAATAATGGGCCTGTATAACAGATCATTATCATATAGACAAGGTCCATATAATCTTACTGAAACACCGCGCATCATAGTATTCGGACCAATAAATAATCAAAGAGACCGGTTATTTGAAAACACCGAAAAATCCAGGCTAACCTTCATCCAGTTTTTCGAGGCAGGGCATAGTGATTATGAATGTGACCTTGTCTGGGTTAGATCCTAATTCTATGGTCCCGCTATGGGATTCCACAATGGTTTTGACTATTGACAAACCCAGCCCTGTTCCTCCGGCCTCTTTATTGGTAGTATAGAACCTATCGAATATGCGTTCTCGGTCCTTTTCAGGAATACCAACTCCATTGTCGGATATCTCAAGTCTCAAATAGGATCTGCCATCCTTTCGGACTCTTCTCATTATAATATTTACCGAAACATCCGGTCCCCCGTGTTGCCAAGAGTTCTCCAACAGGTTTGATATTACCGATCTAAGCGATTCATCGGATATATTTGCTATTATTGAGCCTTCCGCGCAGGTAAGCTCTATATTAAGTCCGCGTTTTCTGAAATCTTCCACTATGTCGCTCAACTCAGGAACCACATCCATAGCGCCCCCCTTTGGCCTGGATGTATCTGCTCTGGCGAGCTCGAGTAGTTTGTTCATAAGTTTTTCAAGCCTACTGAGATCTCTCCTGAGTATAGATAGAAATCTGGTCTTCTCATCCTCGCTCATGGAGTTCATGTGATCTTCCAGAAGCTCCACTGAACCGCGCATTGAGGTCAAGGGGGTTTTGAATTCATGGGATACATTGTAAGCAAAAGCTCTGAAATAGTTCGCCCTTTCCTCCAATGAGTCCGCCATTGAGCTAAAAGCTTTGGAGAGCCTCTCAGCCTCTGATGTCACAGGCCTGGCAACACCCTTTGCCGCGCCATAATCACCCCCTGAGACCTTGTTGGCCTGCCGGGTGATCTCAAGTATAGGCTTGGTTATCAACAGTGACGTTGAATAAGCTGAAAGTCCGGCCAAACAGACAATCACCAATCCTATGAGAATCAGCTCACGCCTCCTGAAATATAGTACCTTCATTGTATCCAAAGGAGTTCTTGTCAGAGCGATCGCACCAAGGACTTTTCCATTGTCAACCACAGGAAATACCGCATAAACCCTATAGCCGCCCCCGCGACTGATCGATCCCAGTGGAGGAGTAGGGTATCCGTGTCCGCGAAATCTTAGCACGGCTTGATATCTACCTTTTAGGGCAGCGCGAACTTCATACCTATCAGATAAATTGCCGCCTTTCTCTGCGCCTGTGGTGGCGATTACTATCCCCCGGTAGTCCAGTACTCTTACCCCAGCCAGGGTTACTTTGCTTGAGGCCTCCAGCAATGGCTGGATCTTGTCCGCGACATAGCTTTCAACATATCCTATATTTTCTTGGGTGATCTTTGGATCAGGTGGAGGCGGTAGAATAGGATCTCTGTAAGGATTTATTACAGGGAACACAGGAGTGATTCCTGATTCTGGATGGGCTGCCTTATTCCAAGTTTTTAAATCTTCCAGGGCTGGGTAATTGTTTTCAAGAACATCGCCCGAATTATTTGAGGCCCTTTTCTCGTGTGCTTCATGGGCCGCATTTATATATGCTCTAGCGTATACGGCCGCCTGAGCTATCAACTCGGCTTCTGTCCTTCTGACCAGCTCAAATTCCAATAAGTTTAAGACTTTTGCCCCGATAATTGGAATAACTATCATTATCAGAGCCAAGCAGATCAGTAAGGTTCGTATTTTGAGAGTTCTATCCATATCTACATTACTTCGCATTCCCCAAGTCTGTAACCTAATCCATGGACAGTTTCAACAGGTTCCCCTCCATGCTCCGCGAATTTCTTTCTAACTCTTCTGACATGGCTATCAATCGTCCTATCACTGACTATTTCACCCTGAGGGTACGCCCGATCCATCAATTGATCCCGCGAAAAAACCTTGCCTGGATGATTGAGCATGGTTCTCAAAAGGGCGAATTCAGTGCGGGTCAGAGATACTTCGCTTTTCTTCCAGTATGCTTTGAATTGATCCAAATCCATTGACAACGCGCCATGCTTCAGCCATCTTTTGGATTCCTCTGATTTATCGGTTCTAAGGTCGGACAATGAGTTGTTGGCGCCCCTTCTCAGGATCGCCCTCACTCGCGCTATAAGCTCCCTTGGACTGAAAGGCTTGGTTATATAGTCGTCCGCGCCGATCTCCAAGCCAACTATTCTGTCTATTTCGTCATCCTTGGATGTGAGGAAAATTACCGGCGTTTCAGACTCTTTCCTAATCTCCCGGCACACATCGATTCCATTGATTTCAGGCATGATGATATCGAGTATTATCAAGTGCGGTTCTTTCTCAAGACGCATTTCCAAGGCTTCCTTGCCATCCTTTGCCAAAGTGACCCCGAACCCGGCGTTTTCGAGCGCAAAACGAAGAACCTCCCTTATATGTGGATCATCATCGGCCGCCAGCACCCTAATACCTTCATTCATTTTCATTTGTACGCGTACCCGTTATAAACTAAGGATCATTTGGTATAACCGCCATAGCCATCATTCCAGTTCAGAGTGACCAAGGATCTATTATCACAAAAAATATGCGACCAACGCCCGATTGACAGATTACTAAACATATTACATGATGGCGGAGATTGATAAAATACCCTATATTGAGTTCGGAATACATAATCATACTAAAATCTCTTTGATGGGGCGCGAAAAACAATGACCTTTAGAGATATTGACACTAATGAACAAGAAGAGTACTTGGAGTTTCTCCTACATCAGTACAGGGTGGTGGACGCGTTCTGGTATATTTTCCTGGAAGAAGAGCAGGGCTCTGACGCGGCTAATCATTTCAATGAACGGGTCTGGTCCAAAGTAGCAAAAATTGCGGCCAAAGACATTGTCAAAAGATTTAAAATAGAGAAAAAAGGGCTCGAGGGATTCGCAAGCGCGATGAAGTATTTTCCTTGGCGCCTGCTGGTAGGTTATAAGATGGAGTTGAGCCGCGATGAACTATTGATAACGGTCCCGGAATGCCCGGCCCAAATGGCCAGGTTGAAAAGAGGGCTTGGAGAGTACCAGTGTAAGGAAATGCACAGGGGCGAGTTCATTGCGTTCGCTCAAGCCATTGATCCAAAAATAAAGGTTCATTGCATTCACGCTCCACTTGACCCTCATCCACCTGAGAGATTCTGCCAGTGGAGATTCACCTTATAAGCGCTTTGGGCGCCTGGGCAAAAAAGCTGGCGTTACCATTTTAAAAACATGGGATACCGCGCATAACAGCCATCATTACGCATATTTTACCTGTGATAGGTGGGCAATCAAATGTCAAATGAAATAGAAGCCAAGGTATTAAACGCTGTTTTGGGAGATCGATACCTTTTCTCAAAGGCCACCGCGGATGGGGCCGACGCCGACATGTTTAAAAACCCGAGCTTTAAGATCATATTCACCACTGTAAAGGAAATGTCACGAATTCCTGGACAGGTAATTGATATGATCACCCTAGAGGAAACAGTTAAAGCAAAGAAATGGTTCAGCCCGGAGATCCAGAAGGCCCTGGAGACCATCAAAGACAGTGAATTGGCTGACGCCGATCAGGTGATGGCTTATATTGCAATACTAAAAGAGACCAGTGTAAGAGAACAAATAAAGAAAATTTCCGGCATGATGAGCGAATACGCCAAAAGGGAAGGTGAACATAAAGACGACGATATTGTTGATTTTAGTGGTAAGATTATACAGTCTCTTGTGGATATGCAGAAGAAATCCGCAAGCAAGAAGATTAGTCCTGTCTCAGATACAATAAGTGAAATACGTGAAATTGCAAACAATAGAGACCCCGACCAATCAACTCTTTTGGGCTTTTCCATTCACCCGTATCAGAGAATCCAGGAAGTTCTTTCCGGTATAAGAAAAGGTTTTTACTATGGTTTAGCCGGCCCTCCCAGAAGGGGTAAGACCACATTGACTTTGGATATGGCTTGCCGGCTGGCTGAACAAAATGATTTCCCTGTATTATTCTATACATGGGAACAAACAAGAAAAACTTTGGCTGCCAGGCTTCTGGGAAGAGACTGTTATATCAATCCTGTAACACTGTTGACCGAGGTATCTCCAAAAGAACAAAAAAGGCTGTCCTTGCTCAATAAAGTAATCGATAAATCAGATTCATACGGTAACAAGCTGTTCATAATCGAGTGTGGTCGCCAGGACACTATAGAGCGCATAAAAGCCCAAGCTTACAATATCATGCACGAGTTTCGGACCGACAATATAGCGATATTCTTTGATTACCTTCAAAAGATTCCCCTGAACAAACAATATGAGGATATCCGTGGACAGGTAAATGAGGCTTCCGCTCAATTGGCCGACCTGAGCCTTCAACTGGCTTGCCCGGTCATAGCTATCTCATCAATGGATAAAGAGGGTTGCAAACTTGACGAAAAACCACCGTCCTATGATGAGTTTTCTTCCACATATTTTGCCAGGCCCACAATGCACAACTGCGTGGGTGGGGGTGATATTGAGTACGATCTTGATGTGGCTCTGATACTATCCAAGGATTGGGTGGCCACAAAGAATCTACAGGAAAGACTAAGCCTACAAGGAAAAGAAGAAAAAAATAAGATCATACCTCAAATAGACATCATCAACCTTCATGTGGATAAGAACAGGGATTCCTCAGGTGAGAAATCTCCCACTGTACAATTGGCGTTCTTTATTAATATCAACAAGTTCGTAGAAGTAGGCTTTAAATTTGAAGACGAATACACAAAGGAATTCAAAGGATTCGCAAAAGCGGAAGATATGTTTGCCGCGCTTTTAGACACCGGAATATTCAGGCTATAATCTGAGTTTGGCGTGTTGAAAAATGCGTTGGATCTGCAGGTGGCCATTATAGAGAGACACACATGTTTCTAAAGTCAGTCAGGATTGATAGATATGCGTTTCCCAATACTGAAGTCTTTCCATTCAATGTGGATTCAATAAGCTTTTCTGAAACAATAGACCTGAATTCCAGACTGGTCTTCTTTTTGGGAGAGAATGGTTCAGGTAAGTCCACACTCTTGGACGCGCTAGCCAGAAAGTGCGGTTTGCTTCCGTGGGGTGGCAGCAAGACCCACAAGGTTCATGGCAACCCTTATGAGACCTCTCTGGCCAATTATATAAAAATAGAGAAGAATTCCAGCCCGCGTTATGGCTTTCATTTTAGGGCTGAGGCGTTCTTTAATTACGCGTCCTCTGTAGACGACATACTTATGGATGATCCTGGCAGGGCTGAATACTTTGGTGGAAAATCACTCAATACTGTCTCCCATGGTGAATCGTTTCTCGAATTATTCAATAGCTACACGTGCTCCCTTGATGGATTGTACATTTTTGACGAGCCTGAAGCGGCCCTGTCACCTCAAAATCAAGTGGAATTATTAAATCTACTGGCTGACAAGGAAATTCATAAAAAAAACCAGCAGTATATCATAGCCACTCACTCTCCAATTCTTCTTGCTTGTCCGTCAGCCCTGATTTTGGATTTTGATAACATTCCGGTAAAGCCGGTATCATACAAACAGACCAATCATTTCAATTTTTACAGAAGTTTCATGCAAGATCCGGAAGCTTATATATTTCATAGAGATTCAAAAAGCTGACAATGCCTGAAAGACAAGAGACAATAGGGCAATCCCCCCCTCCGCCTGCCGGTATGGGTAGTATGGACAATCTAATTGTCGAAAATATACTGAATTGCATGAGTGACAGCCTCATAGTGCTGGGAAAGAACGGTGAGGCGCTATACGCCAACAAAGCCACTGAGAGGATACTTGGATACTCTGAATCAGAAATAAGGGAGCATGGCATAGGGATGCTATTTTTTACCAATAGCTTGAACCATGCGTTCAATCAGTTGTTTATAGACACCATAGCCCAGAAAAGAATAAACGCGTACAGAGAAGTTGATTATTTCACACCTGATGGTGAAATGAAGCGTCTTTCAGCAACAACTTCGTATCTGATGAGCCCAGAGGGAGATGGTTCCGCCTTTGTGGGTTTTGTGGCGTTGTTCAGGGACATCACGGAAATCTTCAAGCTCAGAGAGAATGAAAAGCGTCTCCTAACCGCAAAGCAGAGACTGGAGAAGGATAGGGTGGATAGCCTGAGAAAGCTTGCAATGGGAGTGGCCCATGAACTGAGGAACCCTCTTGTGACCATTGGCGGGTTCGCTCGTAGAATTGCAGCTTCAGAAGAGACTGCGCCAAAGAACAGAAAAAACGCGACGCGAATAGTAGATGATGTGGAAAAGCTCGAATCCTTGGTGAAAAGGATTATGGAATATTGCAATCTCCCTGCTGTCAAAGGTAAGCTTGGACGTTTGTCCGGATTTATTGAAGAAACAGTGGATTCTGTTAGGGATCACGCACAGGAAAAAGAGATAGTATTTCAATATATAGATAAATTCTCTCTGTATAAACCTGTGTTCTATGACAAAAGCCTGCTTCGCATGGCAATAATAAATGTGTTGGATAACGCGATAGCGTTTTCAAATTATGGATCAGAAGTTTCTATTATTTTGGACGAATTTCTCGATTGGGCCAGAATAAGGGTGATTGATAATGGCCCTGGCTTCAAGGAAGAGGACATCGCTTACGCGCTGGATCCTTTTTTTTCCGCTCTAGGGAATGGTCCTGGTATGGGGTTGGCTATAGCTCGACGCGTAATCGCGGATCATCATGGTAAAATTCAAATCGAATCTGAATATGGAAACGGGGCCACAGTCTCTATATTGCTGCCATTTGAGCCCCCGTACAAATCACGGACATAATTAATAATATGAGCGTATCCCCTGTAAAATCCCTGTCCGCATTAATCGCGACCCTTGCCTTAATAGTATTCTTGAATGCTCATTGGGAAGCTCTTATCAACCCATATGTAATAAATGACGATGTTAGGCAACAGTTGTTCTGGATGCAACAGTGGGAACAGCCGGAATTGTTCCAGAATGATTTGCTCACCTCATATGCCAAGAACTACGTGCCTTGGGGCGTGCAAGCTGTGTACTATCTAGCGTCTCCATTTATGGCGCCTGTTGATTTTTCAAAGGTACTCACAGGGATTGTATTCGTAATCGGGGCTGTTTTGATATTTCTTTTGGGGAAGAATGTGGGAGACGATCTCACCGGCGTTCTATTCGTATCCCTATACTTGGTTTCAAACACGTTTTTGTATCAAATCTCAGGCGGTTTATCCAGGGCGTTCGGTTTTCCGATCATGATCTCGTACGTCTATTTTCTTAAAAAGGAAAAAATCGCCTCAGCAGCCTTGGTCATTGTGTTAGCCTCACTTCTTAATCCTTATATCACTCTGATATGTATGATGACACACGCAGTTTATGTCGCGCACACCAATTGGTCAGAAATTTTCGATTCCTTTAGGGCTTCTAATGGTCAATACTGGAACACCGCCAGACGCGTCTATGCCGTAATCCGCAATATTGCCGCTCAAAATTGGCCGATATTCATTGGCTTTGCAATTATAATCACAAAGTATGTTCTTCTGAAGAATGACTCCTATGGGTCTCTGGTCACATGGTCGGATATGGCCGGGAAAATCGAATACACAGCAGCAGGCAGATATCCCATAATTCCGGTCCCTATGTACATTCATGAAATAGTGAGGCCCCTTGAAACAATATTACCGTTTTGGGAATGGGGATACTTTCCCTATGGCCTGGGATTCGCCACAATAATAGGTATTTGGGCCAGTATAATGTTATACCTGGGCCCCAGTCGCCTACCCACATATCTTACATTCAGCAACCTCAAGGCGTTCATCTATTTGTTTATAGGTTCTTCTTTGCTCTATTGGATGGCTAGATGGCTTTTGATGTACCTTTTCCTCCCCAGGCGTTATATGGAATATTCCATGACGTTGATCTGGGTAGTGATTATAGGATTATGCCTTCGTATATTTTGTGAAATCACGGGCCGTAGAAGATTTACCGCATACGCTCTATTAGCGGCCGCAACTATTATAGGAGCTGTAAGATTAGAGGGTGTTGGGCTTCACGACTATAGGGAGAGGGCCAAGTTGTGGGAATATATTCAACACACTCCCTCCAACAGCCTAATTGCCGGCCCCCCTGATCTTATGGATTGCGCCCTGACCTTTGGAAAACGCAAGGCTTTGGTAACATATGAATTGTCCCACACATGGTACAAGCTTTATTGGAAAGAGATCAAAGATCGTACCACGGATTTCGTAACCGCTTATTACTCTTCAAAACCTGAAGATATCAGGAAATTCGCTCAAAAACACAATGTGGATTATATTGTGGCAAGAGAATCCGACTTCTCCATTGAATCTGTAGAGAAGCGAAAACGGATCATCTTTGAACCCTTTGATAGCCGAATAAAGCGGCTATTGAGAGACAGAAGCTATTTCGCTATACTTGACAAAAATGTATTTCCCGCGCTTTATGAGAAAAATGGCTTGAGGCTGTTGCAAGTCAGGGAAGCTGACTCCAAGATCAGCAAAATACAGCCGGCAAATTCTGCAAAGGATTGATCTTTTGTGTACAAACGCGCTGATTATGCTTGCCCTAATATGTGGAAATTATCAAAAGTGGATAAAACTCTCATGAATTATATAGATTGAGGCAATAGTGATTCCGTATCCCATAATGTTAGATTTGGAAGGCGCTCCTGTCCTAGTTGTTGGCGGAGGATCGGTGGCTCTAAGAAAAGTGGAGAGCCTAGTGGAAGATGGCGCCCGTGTTGTTGTGGTT
>CAZFJT010000074.1:0-3816 GCA_964519135.1 uncultured Syntrophales bacterium
GGATAAAGGAGGCATCAGTATAACCACATCACCCAGGTTCCTGATTATAATCCCCCTGTTTCTGATATCCATACAGACCTTATGGGCCATGCGCTCTGCAAGATCATAGGATTCTCTCCCAGACTTATCTTTTACCAATTCAATCCCTGTCATGAATCCCTTTTGTCTCACATCCCCCACATGTTTCAGGGGAGCGACTTTTTCTTTCAATAATGAGCTCAGTATATCAATCTTAGGCCCGCTCCTTTCAATTACGTTCTCCTCTTCAAACAGTTCCAGGCTTGCAATCGCGGCTGCGCACGCCAACGCGTTGCCTGTATAACTATGGCCATGGAAAAAATGCTTGTACTGGGCATAATCAGCCCAAAAAGCGTCGTAGACCTTATCATTGGCCAATGTGGCCGCCAATGGTAGATAACCACCTGTTATCCCCTTGGCCAAGGCCATTAGATCAGGTTTAACCCCTTCATGGTCACACGCGAACATCTTGCCTGTCCTGCCGAATCCTGTGGCCACTTCATCACAGATCAATAGGATCTCGTGTCTTTCACATATCTCGGCCACTCCTTTGAGAAAGCCCTCTGGGTGGACAATCATACCAGCCGCGCCTTGCACTGTTGGTTCCACCACCACAGCCACTATCTCAGAGCCCTTTGTCCTGGCCGTTTTTTCCAGATAATCCAGAGATCTCTCCTTGAGCTGTTCAGGGTTGAGATCAGGATTCTTGTATGGAAATGGGGTAGGCATTGCCAGGGTTTGGAATAGGAGCGGATGAAAAATACTATGAAAAAGGTCTATATGTCCAACACTCACAGAGCCGATTGTGTCTCCGTGATACGCGTTTTCCAGGGTAATAAAAAGCTTTTTATCTTTGTGGCCCAGGTTACGCCAATATTGGAAGGCTATCTTTAGGGCCACTTCCACAGCGGTTGATCCTGAGTCTGAATAAAACACCCTGTTCAAACCATCAGGGGTTATCTCAGCAAGCTTCTGGGCCAACTCAATGGATGGAACGCCGCCAAGACCTAAGAGAGTGGAATGGGCGATCTTATCCAACTGGTCCTTTACGGCATTGTCGATCTTTGGATGTCTATGGCCGTGAACATTTACCCACAAGGAAGAGACCCCGTCCAAATATCTCTTTCCTGCAGTATCTATTAAAAAGTTCCCTTCAGCCCTCTCTACGATCAGAGGGTCAGTATCTTCCCAATCACGCATTTGGGTGAATGGATGCCACACATATTTTTTGTCCAATTCAGCCCAGTTTTTGGCGTTGCTCAAAAGATATTCTCCTTGATTGAATCTTGTTATCTTGCCCAATTAAGGGGAGCCGAGTTTCTTGGTAATTTTATGGAATCCATCACAGGGCTTCAAGCTATGTATATCAGTAAATTCCGGAGATTATATTCACGAGAAATTATTATCCCCCATCAGGTAGCAATGCTTGATCCGGCGCCATGCGAGACTTCTCATCCCTTAAGAGCGCGTGGGCGCTGATCTTATAGTCTCCAATGCAATAGGAGATAATACCCAATGCAATGCTAAGCAGAACATTGAAAAGATGGAATACGGTCGCCAAAGGAACCGAAAGGGCGGCTTGAACCCCAAACAGGGCAAGGCCGTACCTCACGGCCACATGGAATGTCCCTACAAAACCGGGAGCTGAAGGAAGAGCCACTCCAAGGCATACGAACACTTGAATGGTAACAGCCACCAAAAATGGCGCTTCAATGCCAAAGGCCCTTAGAAACAAATATGTCATTAAAGAGAACAGCAGCCATATGGCCACTGAATAACAAAAGATCAACAACGCCCTGGGAATATTTGACATTACAGACAGGCCATCTAAGAGTTTGACCATGATGGCGCCAAGAAATCCTGCTGGCCTTTCCGGAAGCCAAGACAGGATCTTCATTAAGATCCTCTCAACAAAATCCCTCTTGGCAAGAGCAAGGAATACAACGAAATAACCACCTACCAGGCATATGAACATCAGTTTCCCAAGTGTGGAATACTCTGGAGGTATCTGAGGTGTCCTACTGAGACAAACTGCCAGAAGCAATAACAGACCTGACAGGTCAAAGAATCTTTCCACCATAACCGCGCCAAAGACGCTGGAAAAAGGAATGCCTCTTCTCTTCAATAGATAGGGTCTTGCAAACTCAGCCAACCTCGCGGGCATAATAACATTCAATCCGCCCCATATATTGACCAGATTCAACAGATCCAGCAGGCCCATTGGGGAAACTGGCTTTAAAATCGCCCCGAACCTCAGGGCTCGCACAATTTGTATGGAGATGAGGATTATTGCCGCGGGAATAAGATAGATAGGGTCAAGCTCTCCAAGACCTTGGAGAAATTCTCGCCACGACACGTCCCTGAAGGTTATATACAGGAAGATAGCCCCTAACGTGGTCCCAAGGATTATTAATATCCATTGTTTGTTATTAATTCTTGGTTGGAATTCGCTCATTTACCTGTATTCAGTTCTTCCCGGAAATATTTTATCGTCGTCTGTAGCCCTTGTTCAAGGGGGGCTTCAGGCTGCCAATTCAAAAGCTCATTGGCCCTTGTTATGTCAGGTCTCCTGCGGGTGGGGTCATCTTTGGGAAGGGGTTTTGATACTATCTTAGATTTTGAATCAGGAATCATGTCTAGTATCATCACCGCTAGGTCCCCGACTGTTACTTCTCTGGGGTTACCCAGGTTCACAGGGGACATTTCACCGCTTTCCATAAGACGAATCAACCCCTCCACCAAATCGTCCACATAGCAAAATGATCTAGTTTGCGTTCCATCGCCATATACTGTCAGGTCCTCTCCCCTAAGGGCCTGGCATATGAAATTGCTGACCACCCTGCCGTCATTGGGCGCCATGCGCGGGCCATATGTATTGAATATCCTGGCGATCGCGATATTGACACCATTGTACTCTCTGTATCCAACCATCAATGTTTCAGCGGCCCTCTTACCCTCGTCATAACAAGCCCTAGGCCCAACAGGGCTCACATTACCACAATATGTTTCAGGCTGGGGATGGATCTCAGGATCTCCATAAACCTCAGAGGTGGACGCCAGAAGTATCCGGGCCCTTACCCGCTTGGCAAGTCCCAGCATATTCAAAGTGCCAAGAACAGAAGTCTTTAGAGTTTTTATGGGATTATTTTGATAATGCACAGGCGAGGCCGGGCAAGCCAGATGATAAACCTTATCGGTTTCTATGAGAATTGGGATAACCACATCATGTCTGATAAGCTCAAACCTGGGATTATCGAGAAATGGTATTATATTCTTCTTTGACCCTGTGAAAAAATTATCGACGCAAACCACGTCGTCGCCTCTTTCTAAAAGGGTTTCTATCAGATGACTGCCTATGAATCCAGCGCCGCCTGTTACCAGAGTTGTGGTCATTTACGTGTTCTCCATATCACCTCAAAACGTTTAAAATAAACCAAAACAGTGAAATATGTCAATCCTGTCATCAAGAAGATTTTAGTCATGTCCGTTTTTTAAAAAAACGCATTGTTCCCTCACATCTGGTCTTGAAAAAAATGACCGCCAGTGAAATCTGGCGGCCAATGACTTTAACCATAGACGCTAAAAACGTTAGAAAAATTTTGATACGCTTGGTGATTACCCCATAAGGTTTCTACGATTCCCATTGACCATATGGGGGAACCTATACGTGAAACTCCATGAATATTGATTATTCAGCGGGTTGAGGCTTCATTTTTTCTTTATTGGGGTCAACCCCGGATGCGCGCGTTGCTTCATCCTTGGTCTTGAATGGTCCGTCCACTATGCTCCAGTCTGGCC
>CAZFJT010000074.1:3916-9667 GCA_964519135.1 uncultured Syntrophales bacterium
CAGGCTTATAATCCACCACTGTTGTAGCCCCTGATTTGTGCTTGACCACATACCACTTATTATCACCCTTGGCCATGTCCTCTTTTTCAGCGGGTTGAGGCTTCATTTTTTCTTTATTGGGGTCAACACCCGATGCGCGTGTTGCTTCATCCTTGGTCTTGAATGGTCCGTCCACTATGCTCCAGTCTGGCCCAGGCTTATAATCCACCACTGTTGTAGCCCCTGATTTGTGCTTGACCACATACCAGTCAGCCGCGTGACACAACATCGCGGCGCCGAGTATCATACTGAGGATGATAATTGGAATGATTCTTTTTGTATGCATAAACTTTCCCTCCTTTGGAAATATTGCAATTTAATTATCAATTTGTATGCAGGTACCGTACCAAAAGGTTCATGAAGACCTATTGCTCAGTATTAGCAATTTCAGATGATTATATATGGCGCCCATACAACTGCTTGATTAATCTCCAACTCCTCTGGAATAAACTATAAGATTCACTAGTTTAACACCTTATATAGCCCTGAGCGCTTTTGGGAATTTTCAGTGGGATCACTGGAGAGAGTGTCGCACATTAATACACGCCCTTAACAACCATGTAGAAAAATCAGGCGCTAAGGCTGTTCAAGTGTGTCACAATATCGGACCCTATAGGTAACGCAATTTAGGGGTTAGTTCTAGAAAGTTGATTTTTACTGGTTCACTCCGAACTATCTTAGTTACTCTGAGGCTGGATATTCAGTGATCAAGTCATAGGTTTTCAGTAAACCCCAACACCTCACCACTTATTCTCTGTGGATTTATGTAATAATTTAAATACTTGGAAACTTTATCCTGAATTCTGATCCTTGGTCCCGTATCACTTGCAGGGTTCCGTTTAATTGATTTACAAAGACCGTAACAAGCCGCAATCCCATAGATCCAGGCTTGTTGAGATCGATCCCACTTGGAAAACCCACTCCATCATCCTTTACTGTAAGTTCAAATAGGCCGGATTCAGAGGCATTGAATTTTATTATCACTTCACCATGATCTTCCGGAAAGGCATGCTTCAAACAGTTGGTGAAAAGCTCGGTTATCAGGCAACCAAGAGGTATGGCCATGTCCAGATTCAATGAAATCTCTTCAATATGTTTTTTTAATTTGATCAAGCGCTTATTCGCGTCCGAGGAAATGAACAACTGATCCAGAAGCTTGCCCAGATAAACCTTTGAATTGATCTCAGCCAGATTTTCCGACTGATATATTAGCTCATGGGCTAAGACCATTGACCACAAACGGTTTCGAGCGCTCTCAATCACGGAAAGTTGCCCCTCATCATCACATTGCCTCGCATGAAGATTCAATAGAGAGTGGATCACAGTCAGATTGTTTTTTACTCTGTGGTGGATTTCCCTTACCAAGGCCACCTTTTCATCCAAAGACTCCTTCATCCTGTCCTGGGCGAGCTTTTGCGCATTTATGTCCCTTGCTATCCCCTCAACCGCTACAGGTTTACCATCATCGTCTCTCAAAAGACTGGCGCTGGTTGAAACCCAGAACACCCCTCCGTCCTTGTGCTTCATCTTTGCCTGAAAATCGTCCACATGGCCATCCTTACGCAGTATATTGAGAAACTCGGCCCTTAAAGAGGGATCAACATAAAGTTCCTCTATATTTCGACCAACCAGTTCCTCTGGACTATAGCCCGCGATCCTTTTTGAAGCCGGAGACATAAAGGTGATATTCCCCTCCATATCAGCCCTGTACAGCGGGTCCGGAAGGTTATTAATTATCCGTCTCAATTCTTGTTCACCGGCTCTAAGCTTCTCGTCAAAACGTTTCCTATAAGTAATATCTTTTACATTTGACAAAATGGCTTTCTCGCCTCTGAATTCTATCAGTCGGGCTGAAACCAGACAGTCCAATATCGCGCCGTCAGACCTGCGAAATTGGGCTTCTTCATCCACCACAATTCCATCACGTGTCAAAGCGTTAACTATGGTTTCCCTCTGTGATGGGTCTGGCCAAACCCGCAAATCAGCCACGGATCTACCAATCGCTTCATTTTTTAATAATCCGTAAAGTTTCTCGGCAGCTGAGTTCATTTTTATAACTAGTCCATTTTCAACACGCGTAACCAATATCGCTTCCATGCTGTTTTCAAATATATTGTCCAGGTTACGCATATTTTCAATCAGGTCTCTTTCATCATGCTTTTTTTCTGTAATATCCATGGACATAAATAACATTTTTGAGAGTTTACCGTCCTGGGCCCTTATCATTTCCCCCTTGCTGTGCAAGGTTCTATCCCTTTCCGCACTCCCCCGAATACTGAACTCCATGTCAAACTCTGCCTTATTCTCAATTGCGGCCCAGATGGTCTCTTGAACCTTTTTTCGTTCCTCTTGTTTAATCCCCTCAAGCAAGACATCGAGAGTTAAAACCTTGCGGTCTTTGGAAAAACCTAAGAATTCCCTTGTCTGGTCAGAGCAATATATACGGCCGGTCTTGATATCCAATTCCCACCTGTGCAAATTGAACAATCTTTCCGCAATTGGGCGCCCAGGCCTGGGCTTTTCGCAGTTTTGATCCGAGACCTGGTCATTGATGGCGGCCTCAACAATTTCTTCAATATCCCACAAGCTGGCGTCCTTTTTTAAAAAGCCTTATTGATTTATAAATCTTGGTCCCTGGGAAAAGACTAGCTCTGAAGAATTCACAAAAACCCGGAGTTATTCAATATTATGTTTGGCGCCTACGCTTTGTAGTCTTAATCTGTAATTAGCTGAGCGATGGAGTATCATGGGAGGCGCGCCCCAGTTGTTGGTATATTTTAGCACAAGTGATTCAAATTACAATACAATCATACTTATAATGTGAACCGGTGCGGTTCCTAAAGTTGGACAACTGGTAATCAGCTCAATATACGAAAAACCATTAGGAGTTTTTGTACGCTATGGGGACTTATGCAGAGTTGCTTTCAGAAATGTAGTATTTGCTTCAAGTTTATAGCTGAATATTAACGAGCGTTCATCTATTTTTTTATAATATCGGACATTATTATGATACAAATAGAAAGCTGAAAAATCCAGGAGGCTCGCATGGAAGAAATCATCCCCAGGGCCAAAGAACTGCTCATTTCATATGGTCCAAGAGCAATATACGCAATCTTAATTCTATTAATAGGTCGCTGGGTGGCGCTGTATATCAGGAGACTGCTGGTGCGGTTCATGACCAGAGCGGAAGTTGATCCTACCTTGATATCTTTTTCTCGCAATTTGGCCTATTACGCGCTGCTCGTGTTTGTGCTTCTGGCCGCGCTCGCTGAACTGGGCATTCAGACCACCGCTTTTATTGCAGTGCTCGGCGCGGCCGGGCTCGCGGTTGGCCTTGCTCTCCAAAGCTCCCTTTCCAATTTTGCGGCCGGGATTTTAATGATCATCTTCCGTCCATTCAGGGTTGGCCACTATATAGAAGCCGCGGGAACATCCGGAACAGTGGAAGGGATACACATATTGAACACAATCCTGAACACCCCTGATAATACCGTTGTAGTGGTCCCGAACGGAAAGTTGATAAATGACAACATCAAGAACTATTCTGAAAAGGAAATCCGCAGGGTAGATTTGAGCATAGGCGTGAGCTATGAGGATGATCTCAAAAAGGTTCGCAGCATTCTCGAGGATATCGTAGCCTCAGACGATCGCATCCTAGAAGCGCCCAAAACGCAGATCATTGTCACGGAATTGGCTGAAAGCAGTGTGAATTTCGCGGTTAGAGCATGGGCCAAATCATCGGATTATTGGAGCCTGTTTTTTGACATGAACGAAAAGGTCAAAAACAAATTTGACGAAGCAGGCGTAACAATTCCCTATCCACAGCGGGACGTTCACATACATCAAGTGGATGGAGAGAAAGACTGATCAGGCTACGGCCAAAATAAAAAACCGCGCCAAAGAACCTTGTTCAGAGTTTAAGATAGGGCTCAAGCGGCCTCTTCGTCAATGTGGTTCTGCGCTTCCCCGCTGTAAAAGCGCTCTTTGAATCCCTCAGCCAGGGAACAGAGAACCGGAACCACCACAAGAGTTAGCAGAGTAGCCACACCAAGACCGAATATCACAGCCACGGCCATTGGTCCCCACCACTGGGAAGACTCTCCACCGATCTCCCATTTGAGATCTATGAAGTTAAAGCTGACACCTGTGGCCATTGGCAAGAGCCCAAGTATTGTTGTTATTGCTGTTAGTATAACGGGCCTGAACCTTATCAAGCCGGTTTTTTCAAGGGCTTCTGTGACACCCAGGCCCTGGGCCCTCAATTGATTGAAATAGTCGATCAAAACAATGGAATTATTAACAACCACTCCTGCAAGGCTTATCACCCCGACACCCGTCATAATTACCCCGAATGCGGTCCCTGTCACCAGGAGCCCAAAAAAGACCCCGATTAGAGATAGCGCCACTGATGTGAGAATTATGAATGGTGTGATCGTGGAATTGAATTGAGTCACCAGCACCAGAAAGATTATTCCAATAGTGGCAAGGAAAGCTTTTTCCAGAAACTCTGACGACTTGGCTTGCTCTTCCTGCTCACCTGTGAATCTGTACGTATAGCCCCGTGGCCAGTCAAAGTCTTTAATCCGGTCCTCAATGTCGGCTATAACATCATTCGCGAGCCTTTCGGAAACATCCGCGGATACTGTTACCACTCTCTTCTGATCCACCCTGGAGATTGCGCCCAACCCACTGGAGAGCTTTATGGCAGCCACACTGGTCAATGGCACAGGGTCGCCATTAGGTCCTGAAATGGTAATCTTCTTGACGTTTTCCACTGAAACCCTGTCCTTTTCAGGTAACCTGGCCACGATGTCATACTCGTCCTTTCCTTCTCTATAGACACCGACTTTTACCCCATTAATGGCCGCCTTAACTGTGTAGGCCACAGTGAAGGTATCCAAGCCGAACAGAGCAGCTTTTTCCTTGTCCACATCGACCTTGATCTCCGGCTTTCCACTCACGTAGTCGTCTTTCAGATCCACCAGGCCAGGGATATCCTTGATCAGTTTCCTTATACTAAAGGCCAGCTCACCCAGCTTGTTGATATCCTTGCCGGTGATCTCCATGTTTACCGGCGGACCTGTTGGAGGGCCTTCCTGTTCCTTTTCAACCCTTACTTCAGCGCCTTTGATGTCATTCAATAATTTTTGACGAACCTCTCTGATTATCTCAGAAGACATTCTCTCCCTGTCATGAAAGTCTTTGAAATCAAGTGTAACATCACTGAGATGAGTCCCAACCCCTCCCTTGGAAAAGGGGTCTCCTCCCTCGGATCCCACATTGGATATAACGTGCCTGATGTCCGAATAACCCGACACCACTGATTCCACCTGGCGCACAAGTTTGTCTGATGTCCATAGATTCGCGCCCTCTGGGGCCTTGATATTTACAGTGGCCCTTCTGGGTTCTATATCAGGAAAGAACTCAGTGCCTTTTCCAAAGAGCGCAAACGCTAAAATGGAACCCACTAACAGCGAAAAAGCCAGCACCATGACAATGGCCCTGTGTCGAAGGGACCAGCGTAATAGGATCAGATAGAATTTCTTGATATAATTCAGGATGCCCTTTTCGTTCTCTTCATTATTATTAGCGCTTACAATCTTTTGGTACCTAGCCGACAAAACCGGATTCACCACCAAGGCTACAAACAGTGACGCGGAAAGGGCAATAATCAAAGTCTTTGGAAGGAATCCCATGAACTCACCCATGATA
>CAZFJT010000075.1:0-3694 GCA_964519135.1 uncultured Syntrophales bacterium
ATGAACAAAAGACTGCCAAACACCTTGAATATTACTCTTCCTGGTTACAGAGGAGAATCAGTGGTCTTGAAACTTGATCAGAAAGGGGTAGCCCTCTCTTCAGGCTCCGCGTGCAGGTCAGGTTCTCCTGATCCCTCACACGCTCTTTTAGCAATGGGATTATCAGATGAGCAAGCCCACTGCTCGCTCAGGTTCTCACTTTGTCACTCCACCACCCAGGAGGAAATACTGGAAACCCTGGACATGCTAAAATTAGTGATTAATGAATCTATTGATGGTTTGAGATTTACAACCTGTAGATAATCTAATTGAACCAGGGGATATTTATCATTGACTGAAAGTAACTCATCAGAGGGGGAATCATGAATTTTATGGCGCAGAAAGACTGCGCTTCCTTTGAATTGAAGGATTGCATGACCAAAAAAGGGCGCTCTCAGATTGCAAATGACATTATTGATGGCTTGTCTGGAGAAGAAAAGAGTGTTCCAAGTAAGTACTTCTATGATCATAAAGGCTCCAAACTTTTTGAGGCCATATGTAAACAACCTGAATACTATGTCACAAGAACGGAACTGGACATACTACAAAGATTTGCAGACCAGATGGTGGATGGTTTTGGAAATGGTGATCTTGTGGAACTTGGATCAGGCGCCAACTGGAAGATAAGGAAACTGCTTGACGCAATGCATCCTGAGAGTATTTCATCCATAAGATACGTGCCTGTTGATGTGAGCGAAAGCGCCCTTGAAAGCGCGTCCAGGGAATTGGTTACCATTTACCCTGATATGAGCGTAAAGGGAGTGGTTGCAGATTTCACATGTGATCTCAAGGAGCTACCCCAAGGCAAACAAAAACTCATACTCTTCTTGGGCTCCACCATCGGCAACCTTGACAATAATGCGAGTCACAGATTCCTTATGAGCCTTTCAGAAGCAATGGAAAAAGGCGACAGATTTGTGCTCGGCGTTGATCTGGTAAAACCCAAGGAGATTCTTGAGAGGGCATACAACGACAAAAAAGGCGTAACAAGGGAATTCAACAAAAATGTGCTCAGAGTTATAAACAGGGAATTAAATGCGGACTTTGATTTTAACGGATTCGAGCACCAGGCATACTATAATGAATCAGAGTCAAGGATTGAGATGAGATTAAGATCTTTGACAGACCAAGAGGTTCAAATAGAAAGCTTAAACATGACAGTTCCCTTTCGTGAGGGAGAGACAATATTAACTGAAATATGCAGAAAATTCACCCATGAAAGCCTGAGAGGGATGATCCATAAAGCAGGTATGCGTATTAGGAACTGGTTTACCGACCAGAAAGAGTACTTCCTCCACGCTGAGATAGTAAAAGCATGATATGGCTTTCACCAGTCCGATCCGTGAAGCATATGCCGAAATGATAGGGATATGCTTCACCTCTGACCCTCGAATATCCGCTCTGTTGCTCTCCATTGGGAACCTCCGGAAAAGGCGGCCCACTTCATATCAGTAACATACCAATTGTACGTGTCTTTTTTTGAACCCCTGACAACCAGGGAGAAATCCCCTAAACCACTAACGACCTACTGCCGAACGCGAGTATTATCTTTGGTTGATCGTGTAAATTCAGCGGAGGGATTATGGTTTTAAATCGTGATTTGGAAAATTGTTATATTTATGATGGCTTTTCTATTGCGGCAGAGGATCATAAAAATTAAAAAAGGCCCTTTAATGGGCCTTAATAATACCTTAATATAAGCGATCTCTAACTTCAAACCTCGTTCTTCGCCACTTTTTCAGGAAAACCACACTTGAACAAACAATTCTCGCGCTTCTCTTCAGCATTTCCCTGAACTTCTCCCCAACACAATGTGTTTCCCACGTGCCAGCAGTCCCTTCCATTACCAGGATAGGCAGGACATTTGTTTTCATTTCCGCAGTTCATGAATTCCCAGCAGCTTTTCTGAGCCATTACTCCCCTCCTAATACATCCTTGTCTTTTTCGCTCAGTGTTTTTTATGCGAGCGCATTAATTATTTTTTAGCAATAACCATACCAAATTGATCGACTATCTTTTGCCATTATTATAGAAGGGGTGATTTATGTAATTATTTAGATGGCATGAAGTCACCTTTTTTTCAAAACCTAGTTTAATGATATGAGTTTAATACTGTAAACATAACGAAATCTAATCAATGCCATAATGAATTGGACTCGGTTGGTCGACAATATATCCAAAAATGCGGCCAATTCACTCACAAGCCCTAATAAGGCGGCATATAGGGAGTGTGTTTCACTCATGAAACATATGCTGTATATGTCTTAAGGCCTTGCTTAAGGTTACTAATAACATTGCCAACAGTGGCCTGTAGCTCGCAATTAACTGTTTATCGCCTCTGAAGGATGAGCCTATCATTATTCATGTGCTTTCAATTAATTATCACTGTGAATAGCAATGGGAATAATAATAATCGTAATGCGCGCAAACCGCCCTTCTCGATAAAAACGCCCACTGGTAAAGGGGTTTTTAAATTGTGGCCTATCATGGAAGGAAAAAATCCGGGATTATGGAAATTGTTCCAATGGTATCAAGGCCGAAATGAACCAATTGGAAATAAATAGTAATTATTGATCAACATTACATTCTATGGAGAATTTTCCGATACTGTCCTCTTATCCTGTGGGATCTCATAGAATGCAAAGAAGTCCTTGCTGTAACCCTGGTCATATCTGCGCATTGTATATTTCTTCTGTTCAGGTGAGAGTCTGTCCCTTTTTATGATCTTGTCCTTTTCATTCCTGAAGTAGAAATTGCAGACAATATTATGGATATTCGCGTCTCCGTGCATGGCCCTTTTGCATCCGGCAAGCGCCAGGGCCTTGGCCAGGTCTCTTGTGCTGCAATGGTGGGCCATCGCGAATACCAGGTTTCCGTCTTCCCTTATACCGAACGCGGACCTGTCGGCAAGGAACCACAGATCCCTTTTGGCCATTGTGCTACGTCCCTTATCGTCCACAAGGAACCCACCCAGGCCTATCTCAGCCTCTTTGATCTCATTGCCCTTAACCACTGAATCAACAACTAGGCCGTCCTTTACAATCAGATACCTGAGCTGTCTTGCGTCCTTTACCATGTGCCTGGGAATGTCCCTGCTCCACTCCAATATATCCACTGAATTGTCCTTATAGACTACCAATGTGGCCATACCGTCAACCATGGGATAGACCTCGTGGCCTCTGAATATTGCCCCCGCGCCCCTCGCGTGTCTTTGCATCCACATCGCGTTGGTGATCGCGACTATCTTGGATAGATCATTATCCTCAGGAACCCCGGATACCTCGTAAATCCCGGGTTCAGTATGACCGATGAACAGTCTCGGCTTCAGCCTGTTCATATTGAACATCGCCATGTAAACAGTTGCTGTCGGGTAATCAACGCTCGGTCTATAAACGGTTTTATATATCAGGGGTTCATTTCCTTCACTCTTCGGGGTCTCGTCTGTTGTCCATACGCCCTCTCCTTCTATCACAGGAGAGCTGTACAAAGGGGGGATATCCTTTGGTTTTGTAAAACCAGGGCTCGCCACTTCAGGGGGGTCCTTCTCTTTGTCCACAAAATCCGCGACACCGCCCTCTTCCATTCTTTCAACCCCTGTGGATGAAGGCAACTTGCTCAGAAGATTATCCAACCACAATGGAAGGCGCGGTTGTTC
>CAZFJT010000075.1:3704-9652 GCA_964519135.1 uncultured Syntrophales bacterium
TTGCTAGAGTTGCCTGAACTTAAGCTGGCGTACCTGATAATCTTGTCTGTGATCTCTTCACCAGATACAGGCTGCGCCAACGCCCCCGTCAAAATAACCAAAATCGCTACAAGCGCCACTTTTCTCAACTTAATTACCCCATTATATAAATGATAATGCTATACTGGATTCTATTGTCACATAACGACAGCCATGACCAAATAGAACCGGCTCATCCGCCCATAAACTCTAAAGTTCCCCAATAATCTTGTCATGAACCGTCTTGCCTCTAATCATCTTGTCACTCATAGTCTAATCACTGTAGCCTAAATCCACTGCGCCCGCCTAAGGCCTAAAAAATTAATCCGCCACTCCCCATGCGATGCGGATTTTTAACCTATGGATAATTTGTATGAATAACTGGGTTAGTATATCAAAGCTGTTTTCTAAAATCAATTCGATTCCTCCATCCCAGGAGACCCTCTTGCCTTGAAAATTCATTTATAAATCTATTCAGAGTGTTGTCAAGTTTTCTTAAACACATGCCTAATTTTTCTTCAGGGTTGAACAATTTCCTGGGCGCGGGGATATTATGTAAACATTGATTCTATGTCTTCAGGCCCAAAGTCCAGAAACCTGAAAATCTTCCTCTCAAGAACCATTGTTGATTCTTTCATTGCCTGAAGCGCCTCTCTGGACTTGGGAGTTTTAGCATATGTCTCGAATAGGTATTCGAATCTGTCCTCCAATGTGACCAATTTGTCGTGGACAACTCTCTTGTCAGCGTAAAAGAGCACGTGGCTTTCTCTAATAGGGTCTCCATCCCTATCACCAAGTATCACATGCCTGGCAACAATCCTGCCGACCTCTGGTAAGCCCTCTGCTTGTAGCATCTCTTCGCCACGCCGGTCATGGTAATGTGTTCCATCAAGTATGCAGGGGTACTTGCCGATATCGTGGAGTAAGCACGAAGCCTTTAAAAGATTCATATCAATTTGGATATCAGCATTGTTTGCAAGCAGCGATTCTCCAACTATTCGGCCCACCTTCCAAACCATCTCGGAATGCCGGATAATGTGATCCGGAGTATTATGCTTTTCCAAGAGAAAGTAACAGGTTTTTTCATCAGGCGACATCACGCCACTCGTATTGATCATTTTTTATCGTAGTGTTTCCAATTAATTATCGACGGCGTCCTCAATTCCTGCTTTGATTTTAACAGAGATGTCACACACTTTAAATGGTTTCACGTGAGTTTATTTAAAGTGGTGTATTTGTATTGGCGCTGACCGCATTGTGAGCGTGTGCCGGGCTCTCTGGACATTTGATTCAAACAGTAATCACGATCGATTTTCATAGAGGAAAAATGACCTGAGATAAGGGATCATTTTTATTTAAGGCGAGCTAAATGAAATATCTTAACCCATCAAGGATGGAGCGCTGCATAGGGTGTTACTCGTGTTCCCTGTCATGCGCGAGACTCATTCACAAAAGCCTTTCCTGGCATAGGGCAGGTATTCGGATCAGATCCGCGGGCGGTTTAAGCGGTGGCTTTGAAGCTCAGGTATGCCTGGCTTGCAACCCTGCCCCATGTGTGGCCGCATGCCCTACAGACGCGTTTCGCCAACGTAAAGGTGGAGGCGTAATAGTCAAGCAAAAGGCTTGCATAAAATGCGGGGCCTGTGAGAAGGCGTGTCCTGTGGACGCGGTGTACATGGACATTGACTCAGGATACCCGGTGGTATGCATTCATTGTGGAAGATGCGTTCAATTCTGCCCCCATGACTGCCTTGAATACACATCAGTAACAGCAGGGAGCGATACCGATGGATAAGGATAAGTTTAGGGCGCTGATCGTCAACCTTCCTGAAGGCAGCGGAGAAACCGTGGAAATAGAATCTCCCCTACAATATTTGGGCGGTAGCGGACTTGCGGCTGGATTATACGAAAAATACGGTCTGCCTGAAAGTCCCGCACAACATCCTGATCAGCCTTTGATATTTACCATAGGACCGTTAACCGGGTTCTTTCCGCTCATGAGCAAGGTGGTCTTGGGATTCAAGTCTCCTTACCACGAGCAGTACGCGGAGACCCATGCGGGCGGGAGATTGGCCCTGGCAATCCGCTTTTCAGGGTACGACGCCATAGTGGTTCGTGGACAGGCAAACGCCCCTTCCTCCCTGGTGATTGGCGCAAGGAGGCTCGAACTGGTTGATGTCCATTATCTGTGGGGTCAGGATGTGATCACCGCAGGAAAGCTGCTCAGGAAAATCCATAATGATCACCCAGGTCGCCGCAGTATCATCCGTATCGGGCCGGCGGGTGAAAACCGTGTGCGATACGCTGGTGTCAATGTGGACACGTACCGCCATTTTGGAAGGTTAGGCGCGGGAGCGATAATGGGGGCGAAAAAACTCAAAGCAATCGTTGTGCACGGCGATGGCAGCCTGGCCCTGCCCAAAGGTAAAACTTATCATGATCTATACAAAAAGATCTATAAAACCATGACCGAGACTACGGCCATGAGGAAATACCATGACCTGGGCACACCTCAGAATGTTATCCCTTTAAATGACTTAAACGCCCTTCCCTGGAGAAACTTACAGGCAACGAGTGATCCCGCGGCAAAAGAGATCTCTGGTGAGACATTCGCCCGAGAACTGCTGCTGCGTAAGACTGCCTGCGCAGGATGTCCTGTTGGGTGCATTCACGTGGGATTATTGCGGGAGCAGTTCGGCGCAGAACATGAATTCCATTACAAGCAGGTTTCTTACGATCATGAACCCATATTTTCCGCAGGTAGCATGCTGGGGATAACCAGAGCAGGCGACACACTGGCTCTCCTTGAGGAGATGGAACGACAGGGTTTGGACGTAATGAGTGCGGGAGTCGCGCTGGCATGGTCCACTGAGGCCCTTGAGAAGGGTGTCATTTCCCAAAAGGAAACCATAGGGCGATTGGACTTCAATTACACTGAAGGTTATAAAAATGCAATAAGACATCTTGGCGCTCAATCCAACGATTTTTACCGCATTCTAGGGAAAGGGGTTCAAACCGCGGCCGATCATTATGGGGGAAAGGATTTCGCTTGCGCGCTTGGCCAGGAAATGGCCGGGTACGCCACTGGAGAAGTTTTTTTCATATCCCAGGCGTACGGGTTCCGACATTCTCATTTGGATTCAGCCGGGTATAGTTTTGACCAGAACCATCACGAGATAGACCGGAAGATCGCGGTTGACTACCTTCTTGGTGAAGAGCGCCAGAGGGCGGGGCTAACTAGCCTGGTTGCGTGCCTGTTCTCACGCAAGGTATATGAAGAGGAACTGGTCCAGGAATGTCTCTCATCTATAGGATATGAAGAACTTGCGAGCGGGTATCCTGAGATCAGCAAAGAAGTCCAGATTGCACGATGGAAATTGAAATTCGCCACTGGTTACGATCCGGAAACGGTTTCTATCCCCAAACGATTTTTCGAAGTCCGCACATGGAAGGGGAAAATCGACGCAGAACTCATGAACGGCCTCGCGAAGAGTTACCAAAAGGCAATAGGCGCATTGTGCAATTCATCGGATTCTTAACCGATCAAGACTTCAAAATTCCCCATACTCGCCCTTGGGCCCTACCATTTCGCACGGTCCAACAACCGGTAAATAGAAAATGGCGCCTGAGCTACTACGAGCAAGCGCCATTTCCCTTCAGTTCAATCAACCTAGCGGAGCCTCAAGATAAATGGTCCATGATCGATCCTCCCGGACTTTCCAGTGCCTTGTGGTCTATTCGAGGAGCAATCAATCTTTGTTTGGTCAACTTGCGGAAAGATCCGCGCATGACATTTTTACGATGGTCTGGTCTGTATTCTGCGCTCAACAGGCCCCGGCTCAATGTCACGGTTAGAATACCAAGCCCAGCTCCGCATAAGGCCCATGAACAGAGAAAGTGTAATCTACGTTGTCATCCTCAGGCTGATAGACGGTCCTATACCGGTAACCCACGCCCATAAAAGGCCTTATGGAACTCAGCCAGTTTCCGCAGCCCGGCTCTCCTGTATTAGGAGCGTATCTTGCGATTCCGTCCACATAGGCGCCTGAGCTTTCATTTAAAAAGGTAGCCGCAGCTTTGACCTTAAGGAATAAAATGTTTGCAGCCGCGTATTCAGCGACTCCGCCCAATCCCAGGTAGAATTGTTCGAATATCTCCTCATCCCTGAGTTGGTCATCCGCGACTCTAAAAGCCGTTACATAATAGTCGGCCATCATATAGGGTCCCACCCTATAATCGCATCCTACAATAGGATACCACTCAAGCTCCCATCTGTGCGCCTGCCGCTCGATCCTTGAAGTAACTCTTGTACCCTCTGCAAACACCACATCATCGATTTCCAGGTCCAAAGGCAGCTCTCCGTATCCAAAGTCCTCCCTGGGAAACTGATATGTGTAAGTAAAGGCCAAAGAGGGCGCCAGGCGAATGCCTCCATAGATCTCGCCCACAAGTGTGTCCGCTAAATGGTTCAGGTCGTCCACAATATCTAGGGATCCTCTCAGATCATCATGGTAGTAAAAATGATTCAATGAATAGAATGCCCTACCGCCTATTTCTAAACCAATGTTGAACTCAGGTCCCATTGGCGCTTGCACAGGCATAGGTCCGCACATGGGCGGAGGCATGGGACCACTAACTGGTGGCGGGGGTGGCCCACACATTTGCGCAGGTGGTGGTCCATATCCTGGCGGAACACCCGGCGCCGCCATTGGGGGTATCGGATTCATAGGGCCAGGCATGGGATTTTGCCAAGAAAATCCTGGGTTTGCCGCTAACAATACAACAAGAGCGATTGCTCCCACGATTGTCGTGAAAGTCTTGAATCTTATCATGGCGTTCTTTTCACCTCCTGAGACTGCCTGGCGAAATAATAGCACAGTTAAATCAAATATGTCAATTTAGTTTCTAATATATTGCTATAGATTTTCGCTCTTTGATCACAAGGAGACGCGGCTTTATTTTTAGTGATATAGTATCTTAATTAACGTGGGGTTATAATATTTTTCTGAGTTAATTTTTGGACATTAACGGACGTTCTTTTTTCACATATCTCATAATCAACTTGAGGAAATGGCAATATATTAGCGCGTAGCAAGCTTAATCCGGATATCAATAACATGACAATACAAGGTGGTCACTGTGCCTTCCGGACCCATATTCGTGGATTGAAATTGGTTGATATGAACCTATGCATACCCAGGCGGGCTCAGATATTTTGACATGGTCAATATCGAACACGTCAGCCTCGAAATTACCAAGCGCCCCTATTCATTATTGGCGTCCAGCTTTATTCAGTTGCATTGAATTTTCTTCTACTGTCGTGTAACATACGTATTTCGGAGCTATGGAAAGGCGCCTTTGCAGTAATCACGAACCGTAGCTATGGCGGTAATTCCAAAACAACGTGTAGGACTGGAATAACAATCTATAGAATTCAAAGAATCGAGCGGTGGAACATACACTCATGTTAAAAGGACAGATAAACGACATCGTTAATAGATGGGGACCAAGGGAGACCAAATCAGAGCGCTATGACCCCCTTAGATTTATAGAAACACCCGAACAGGCAAGGAAACTCTTAACCCATCTTCAGCGCGAGCTTGAACAGGCCAAGATGGAGAAGAATCGAGAGTTGATCGCTGAACTTACAACTGTTCTGAACAAAGTTGAATCTATTGCGTCAAGATTTTTCAGATGGGAACAAAGCATACAAAGATCAGTGGACGAACAGGAAGTAAAAGAGATCAAAAAGCTTCCATTGGGCTTCTAGGACTTGTAAAGCGTTATAGGTTCCCTATGAATCCCTAACTAAAACATTCGGATAGAGGGGGCGAATCATCATTTCCTGATTGCTCAATTCTGGTCGCTCCAATAAAGGCATATGTTGAGAATTCAGACATCGGATATTTTTACATGGGTTGCCCTGAGAG
>CAZFJT010000076.1:0-9594 GCA_964519135.1 uncultured Syntrophales bacterium
CAATTAAACCGTCTGAATAATTATATGATCTAACAAATTGGGTCTTTTTTTGATTTTTGGTCAGGAAAAGACCCGATCATTTTCTCGGCCATGGATTATCATTAATACTTAGGAACACAGAGTAGCGTAGTGGACGCTTCATTCGTAATACAAAACATAATATTCGGCTTAACATTGGGTTGTTTGTACGGTTTGCTGGCCATAGGCTACACCATGGTCTACGGTGTGCTGCGGCTGATAAATTTCGCGCACGGCGATCTTCTGATGGTGGCCTCTTATATCGCGTTTTTCGGCGTGGTTATGTTCAGCTTGCCCTGGCCTCTTATAATTCTGATATCTATGGCCTTAACAGGCCTTTTGGGAATTCTAATAGACCGGGGCGCGTACAAGCCCCTTAGAAACAGCCCGAGAATAAGCGCGCTGATCACGGCCATTGGTGTTTCATTTTTATTGGAGAATCTCGTTCTGGTCATCATTGGAGGAAGACCCAAGTCATTTCCCATTCCTGATTTGGTAAAGGGCTCGATAATAATCGGTGATTTGCGCATAGCGGTCCTTTCGCCTTGGATCCTGGGGACGACTCTCGTTCTTTTGGCCCTGGTGCTTTACATCATTTACAAGACCAAGCGTGGAATGGCCATGAGGGCGTTATCCAGGGATGTGGAAACAGTAAGGTTGATGGGTGTGGACGCTGACAGGGTTATTTCCTTTACATTCGTTTTGGGGTCTGTTCTTGCCGCGGCCGGTGGAATAATGTGGTGCATGAAGTATCCCGCGCTTGAGCCGTTCATGGGAGTGCATCCTGGTTTAAAGGCCTTTGTCGCTGCTGTTGTGGGTGGTATCGGAAATGTAGCGGGCGCAGCCCTGGGCGGATTATTATTAGGATTGGCCGAGATACTTATAGTGGCGTTTCAGCCTGAATGGTCAGGGTACAGGGACGCAATAGCGTTCTGTTTGCTTATACTGGCCCTACTATTCAGACCCACTGGAATACTAGGAGAGGATCTGCCTGAATAGGCTCTCTTTAAAAGAACCTGCTTGAGAGAAAGATGGAGATAGACCTTAAAGAACCGGGAAACACAAAAACGCGCGATAGAACTTTGACAACCCTTTCTATTGTTGCGCTTTTCGGCTTCCTTTATTACGCGGACAATAATTTCAGCGCGTATGATATTCGCATTCTTAATAATATCGGAATATTCATAATAGTTGCCATAAGCTATAATCTGATCAATGGCATCACCGGGCAGTTGTCTTTAGAGCCTAACGCTTTTTTGGCGGTGGGCGCGTACACTAGCGCAATACTCACCCTGTCGCCAGATGAAAAGGCGATGACCTTCATTATAGAGCCAATGGTTTGGCCGCTCTCTGAAGTGTGTGTAAGCTTTCCTGTTTCATTGTTGGCTGCAGGCGCAATGGCTGCGTTGATGGCTTTCCTGATGTCCATACCGGTTTTTAGGGTCAGGGGAGATTACCTGGCAATAGTCACTCTGGGATTCGGAGAAGTGATACAGGTTTTAGCCAATAATCTGATTCCAATCACAAACGGTTCATTGGGGTTGAAAGGCCTGACTCCTTACACAAATTTATGGTGGACTTGGGGCATTTGCGTATTTGCGGTTATTTGCACTGTTCGCCTTATAAATTCCTCTTATGGCAGGGCAATGAAGGCTGTGAGAGAGGACGAGACAGCGGCTGAGGCCATGGGTATCAGCGCGTTTTGGACAAAGACCTTGGCGTTCACTTTTGGGGCTTTTTTTGAAGGAGTGGCCGGCGGACTTTTAGCCCATTTGATCACAACCATTTCACCGACCCTGTTCACGTTTTTGCTGACTTTTAATTTATTGATCATCATAGTTATTGGGGGGTTGGGTAGCACCACAGGAGTTATTATCGGCGCAATCCTATTTGCTTGGGGCGGTGAAAAGCTGAGGGTTGTCGAAGAGCCGTTCACTTTGTTCGGATACTATTTCCCAGGCGCGCCCGGCCTTCGCATGGTTGTTTTCTCAAGCCTTTTGATAATAGTCATGCTCTTTTGGAGGAGCGGTATCATGGGCAGGAAGGAATTTTCATGGCAGGGCCTGTTTGATCTTTTGGGAAGAATTAAAATGAGGCTTATGGGAAAATCATGAGCGTTGGGGCTGTTCTTAAAACCGAAAATTTGTCTGTGACCTTTGGTGGTCTTAATGCCCTGACCGGTCTGGATTTGGAGATCAACCAAGGGGAGATCATCGGCCTGATCGGGCCAAACGGCGCGGGCAAGACCACCGCCTTCAACGCGATAACCGGTATTGTCAAGCCTTCAAAAGGCGATGTGATCTTTAATGGTAAAAGGATCACAGGTATGAAAACCCCTTTTATCGCCAGGGCCGGTATAGCCAGAACATTTCAGAATATAAGACTTTACGACGATCTCACTGTAACAGAGAATGTGATGGTCGCGGGCCACGCGTCCATAAGATACTCATTTCTGGAAGGTGTCTTCGGCATTGGGCGCTTTCCTTCAGATGAAAAGAGGATTCACAGCAGGGCCCGAGAACTGCTGGAGAAAATGGGACTTACGAGCCTGGCAAATGAAAAGGCAAATTCATTGCCATACGGCAGCCAAAGAAAACTTGAGATGGCCAGAGCCTTGGCCTTGAATCCCGACCTGCTCCTACTTGATGAGCCTGTGGCCGGAATGAATCCAGGGGAGACCTCAGACCTGGGAGATCTTGTTTTAAGGCTGAGAGACGAGTTGCAACTCACCATTGGTCTCATAGAACATGACATGGGATTTGTCATGGGGGTTTGCGACAAAATAAAAGTTATAGATCACGGGGCGCCGATTGCGTGGGGCCCCCCTGCACAGATAAGGTCTGATCCAAAGGTCATAGCCGCTTATCTGGGAGAGGAAAAAGAGGCGCAATAGCGGAGCGAATGCTCAAGATTACGGATCTTCATGTGAAATACGGCGGGATTCACGCTCTCAGAGGCATATCCCTAGAGGTGCGCGCAAAGCAGATAGTCTCCCTTTTGGGCGCCAATGGAGCTGGTAAGAGCACCACTGTGCGCGCTGCTTCAGGCATCGTTCCAATTTATAAAGGTGAAATAAGTTTTCAGGGAAGGACTTTGAACAAAATGAAGGCCCACGAAATCCAAAAGTTGGGCCTGGTCCATGTGCCTGAAGGCAGGAAAATCTTTGCGAATTTAACCGTTTACGAAAACCTCATAATGGGCGCATATAATAATAATGATAAATCTGATGTGGAAAGCGGCATGGGCCACATCTTCGAAATCTTCCCAATACTTAAGGATAGGGTTAATCAACTGGGCGGCACCCTCTCAGGGGGAGAGCAGCAGATGCTCGCTATAGGCAGGGCGCTTATGTCCAAGCCCAAGTTGTTAATGATGGATGAACCTTCACTGGGCCTGGCGCCATTGGTTGTGGCAGAGGTCTTTAACATCATTACCAGGATAAGGGACGAAGGCGTCACAATATTTTTAATAGAACAAAACGCAAACGCGGCCCTTGCAGTCGCGGACATGGCCTATTTGCTTGAGACAGGAAGCATAGCCCTTCAGGGATCCGGTTCAGATCTTCTGAATGATGAGATGATTAAAAATGTCTATCTCGGGGGGCGTTGATCCTCTGGAAATCTCAAAAAAATAAATTTATTAAATTATTTTCCCAACGCGTAAAGTCGGCTCCCCGTCCCACTGGATACCCAGGGAACCATCAACTGTATCAAAAAGATGGGGCTTGGCCTTCAGAAGTGACTTGACTCCATGGCCAGGGGATGGTAGGGAAAAGCCGGCCTCAACCTCGGGGGAGGGAGGGGCCTGTAACCGGCAAACCGGATGGTGAGGATGATTTTTATCCTCACCGCCGGTTTCGTTTTTTAAGGAGCGCTCATATAAGCTCATTTGGGGGCGCGCAAACTTTTTGGTTTTAGCAATAAACTAATATAAATTGAGCGGATTGGAATTTTGCCCTCAAACACGAGACATTCCAACTTAGGTTGTAGCTTTTTTTGAGGATCTCAATGCCAGCGGCTTTACACTTGCGTCAATATGGATTATAAATTTCGGATACGCATATTTTTTTTACATCTCAGATCAATATATATGGCCACACTTGAAGATATTTTAGATTATCTAGTGGAATGGCCCAATCTAAAGCCCATTGGGCAGGCAGGACTATGGCGAGAGGATCGATTTTTTTAAAACCAAGGCAATAGATAGCTTCGGATCATAAACACATAGGTAAGACCTCAAAGTTGTGTCCATAACCATTGGAGAACACGATTAGGGACGATTACCTAGAGAGATATGTATGAGTGAAAAGAAAAAAGGACTAACAGTTCCCACGAACAAAAATCGTAATATATTCCAAGAATACGCGGAAGCCTTGGTTGTCGCGATCATTTTGGCGATTATAATCAGGGCTTTTTTTGTGCAAGCCTTTAAAATTCCCTCAAAATCAATGGTTCCGACATTATTGGTCGGTGATCATATCCTGGTGAACAAGCTTATATACGGTATCAGAATTCCCTTTACTGAAGTTAGATGGCCAACCATATGGACACCTTCAAAGGGCGATATAGTGGTTTTTATATACCCGCAGGACAGAACAAAGGACTTTATTAAAAGGGTTGTGGCCACAGAAGGCGACCAGGTGGAAATTCGGAACAAGGTCGTATACGTGAACTCAGAGAAGGTAATGGATGACAAGGCTATACATAGCAGTCCAAATGTCATTCCAAAGGGGATGGACCCAAGGGACTACTACGGACCTGTGAGAGTGCCCAAGGATCATCTGTTCGTTCTGGGTGATAATAGAGACGAAAGCCATGATAGCAGGTATTGGGGGTTTGTGCCGGTTAAGGACGTGAAGGGTAGGGCCTTTTTAATATACTACTCTGCCCTTAGATTTCCGGATATAAGGGTTAACAGGCTTTTCAAGGTCTTGCGCTGAAAATCGTATTTTATTGACAAATCATGATTCCCTTGATCTTTTCCAAGGAAATAGCGTTAAGCCCCTTGGAGGGATCTTTGGCGTATTGCAAAAAATATAAAAGATCAATCATTGTCCTCTGCCTAACTCTCCTTATAGTATTTTCCCGCAGTCTGTGCATAGCCGAGGCGCCATTTCTAAGAATGCTCATATTCAGGACCGGTGGATCGGTCAACTTCTCTGGGGCTAAACTAAAACTTATTCCTTTGAAATCATCGCACTCAATTAAACTGAAAAAATTCATTAAGCAATATAATGGAGCGAATCTATTAAAGATCGGACCCACTGAACTTGGCGCGGATTCCAAGCTGAGAATAGAGAGTTCTTCAGGTTATCTGAAGATAAATGGCGCTGTATTCAAAAGCCGCGCGGAACTGTATTCCAAAGATGGCAAGATTCTGGATATCATCAGCGTTCTACGGTTGGAGGAGTACTTACCCGGCATAATAGAGGCGGAAATTCCGGCCTCTTGGCCATTGGAATCCAAAAAAGCCCAAGCTGTGGCGGCAAGGACTTACACCCTTTGGAAAATGGCGGCTTCAAAAGGGCATTACCACATAGTGGCCGGAGTAGAGGATCAGGTGTATGTTGGTAAACACACACATGACCAGGAAGCTTTACAGGCGGTGTCTGAGACCAGGGGAGAGTACATGGCCTTTGGTGGAAAACCCGTATTGGCCTATTACCATTCATGCTGCGGTGGTATCACCGATTCGGCTATGGCCATAAAAAAAAGAAATTTAAAGTACATAAGGCCTGTGAAATGCCATTGGTGCAAAGACTCGCCAAAACGAACCTGGACCTATGAAATCCAGGTAAAGGAACTGCTATCCAGGTTGAAAGCCGCGGGTTACGCCCTTGGGGAATTGGACACGATTAAAAAGCTTACCTCCACTCCTGGAAATCGTATAAATGAGCTTGAATTCATCGGTTCGAATAATAGTATCATTATAAAGGCTGAAGAATTAAGGAAAATATTAGGGTATATGGATCTGCGCAGCTCCAGATTCAAGATTCATAGGCAAGGAAATCTATATCAATTTGTCGGCTCAGGTTACGGTCACGGTCTTGGCGCTTGTCAATATGGATTTAAGGGAATGGCCGATTCAGGTAAGAACTATAAGGAAATGTTAAAATACTATTATAAAGGGATTGAATTCAAGAAAATATCAGATTGATAGATAAACCTTAATCTGTAGCCAAAACACCATAAAGCCTACACATCACTTCATCTCTGGCGGTTTTTGCGCCTGCGCGAAATCTGCAACCACCTGCGCAAAGATCTCCATGTTCGCACTTCGCGCACTCTGTTTCTGATATTGGAATGTGCTCTATGTTCAGCCAGGCCTCTTTTAAACCATCCCTTATTGACCCATACTTCCTTTCTTGGTACAAACCGCACCTGCAAAGGTCTCCGGACGGTATGACCCCGGCAAGGTGTCTGCCGCATGTCCAGCCTGAGGCTGAGCCATGATACGCTCCCCCAAATGCGTATTCCATCTTTTTTGCCGCGACCGATGGATCAACGGCCAGCTCAGGGTGTTCCAGCCATCTGCCTTCCACGCAGGGATAGTCTATGTTCCACTCAATCGCGCCCGCCTGTTCCACCAGATCTCTCACGCCGTCGAATTCATCTATGTTACCCTTGTGTATCATTGTGGCCACAGAAAGATCCAAACCCGCGTCAGTCACTGCCTTCATAGCTCGCTGAACCCTGTTGAAGGATCCCTTGCCCCTAATGCTGTCATGACCTTGCGCCAGACCGTCCAGGCTCAGTTGAACTTCATGGAAATTGAGCTGTTTGGCCATGGAATGATCTATTGTGAGACCATTGGACAGAAGCACGAATCGTATGGGGTAATCAGGGATGAGCTCGTTCAATCTGCTAAAATGTGGATATAGAGTGGGTTCCCCTCCGGTTACCATTATTCTGAGGCCGCCGATTTCGCTAAATTCACTCAGAAGTGGCTCAATGAGATCCTCTGGGAAATCCATTGTCTTGGGGGTTCCCAAATAACAATGGGAGCATGACAGATTGCATCTAAAGGTAATTAACCATTCCAGATACCTCAAGGAAGGCACAGGCGACTTTCCAACTTTCACAGGTCTGGACTCAGGCTCATCCAATGGCGTCAGTAAGCCCTCCTGCAGGCAAAAGGCGAGAAACTGCGAATCCGGCCCAAGCTCTAAGGTGGTTTTTTCGCCATTGCATTTAACAAGGAAATCTAGGGCCTCGTCATTTATTTCATAAAGTTCGTCCTCGTTGATGTTGTACAGGTAATCTTCTTCCAGTCTCTTTAATGAACACATTGGGGACAAAGCCAGAAAGGAGTCTCTCGATTTATCGAAGAAATTTGCTTCGATTATCTGATCCTGATCTATGGCGCCTTTATTGAGAAGCCTGGACAGTAGAACCATGCCACCGCAAGGGAGACAATCTTCCGGTCCGTCAGGATCTGTAAAGTCGCACCCATCCACTAAAAATGGACAGGCTGCGCATATATTTTCGTACAGGAAATCTCTGGAAAAGGTTGGGTCAAACTGGGGATCGGATTCAAGGAGCGCCGGCGCTTCTTTCTCAAAGATATTACAGGCCAGGGTGAATCCCCTGCAGCGCTCCTCTTCCGTCCGGTTAGGTTTGTGATACACACATAGGTCCCGGCAAACTATTTTTTGCGCTATTTCAAGATCCATGTCATCATTTTACATCACATAAAACACCGGGACAATAAACATACACTTTAGCAGGAGCTTTTGCACTTGCAAAGGCCTCTTGATACTCTCTTCACTTTGCTTATCTTCATACTTTCCTCCTATGGAGTATTTCATTTACTATTTAATATTAGGAACTCTCAGGACACCAGTCAAGGGAAGCGGGAGTGTAAGTGGTCAATAAAATTAACGAATGCCACCAAACTGATTTTGTGGCGCCGTTTGTGTCACTCAAGGTAAATACAAGTGTGCATTGTGGCGCTTTATAAATTTCAGTATAACCAAGCGCGCATATGATATAAACTTTCCTGATTATGGTTAAAGAAAGGGGGCCGGCATGAAACATTACAATCTGGAAAATCTCTGCGAATCCAAAAAAGGAGAATATGTTCTTGGGGCCAAGGATCTTAACACCCACGCGTGCTACATGATCTTCGGAGTCCTGGCGCCAGGGGAAACCAACAGAACCGTTAAACCCGGATCAGGCCATGAGGAGATTCTGGTGGCAGTAGATGGAGAACTGATTTTACACTTGGATGATGGGGAGTTGAAATTACCTAAAAATCACGCAGTCCATGTGTTGGAAGATCAGGAGTTTAAAATATCGAATCCCGGAGAGGTTGAGGTCAGATATATCATGGCTGGAGGCCACCCAAGAGGCGGACATTGAGGTTAAGACCCGGCTGATCATTGACCCTTGTGTCTGGCTTTAATCAATGCGTTTCTGGTTAAACTGCCGTGGGCCTCTGCTCTAATCGCCGATTCTTTTAAATCCAGCCCTTGGAACCTGTGGTAGTACAGAAACGTGAGGCGCCGCCAAAACCACAGAGCCCTGAAGCAGTCATGAAAATCAAACTTCTTCATGTACGCGGCCATCCCAGGGTATTCAGCCTTGATGGTTATTCTTTTGTCCAGATTATCCCAATAGCACTCCAGAATGTGATCCCTAGCGCAGTCCACCAATTCTCCAGGCGCTTTTTTAAAATCAGTGGGTGAAAATTTAAATGGATTTATGTGTGGTCTCTTTTTAGGAAACTCTCTTGTGGTTTTTACAGTATCAGGTATTGGACGAGGGACCCTGAGCGCGGACAAAGGCGCCAAAACCTTTTCATCACCAAATATGAACTGTACCCACATTGTCTGTTGTTCCGGACCTTTCTTACTCATTTGCTCACAAGGATCATATTAATAGTTTGAGCAAAACAAGGCAAGTTTGGTCGCGAACGCGCAAGCCCATTATTATCAGGCGGAGTTTTTTGAGAAGGCGCTCGCTTGACACTTCCCTTGACCGGCCAACAGATGGAGTGGTATGCTCAAAACATTGGAAAATTAGCTGTTTATTCGGCAATAGGTAGGGAAATTGGGTCGCTTGACAAAACACCGAAGCTCGGCGATTCTGATTCGGGAATCAAAATTAGTAAAAAAGATATTCGGACCAACAAGGCCGTATTTTTATGGGCTTCGGGCTCACCTAAGTTAGGCCCATATTTCGGCTATAACCAGTTTATTTTATAAACATCAAGAAACTAGGTTATTTTTGCATGGAAGATACCAAGCTTAAATCAATATCCGACATTAATGAAGAATTGAACCCGCTTTTGTCCGCGATTGTCCGTTCCAGGAAGGACCCAGCGCTATTTAGTAAACTGGTGGAGTTTTCCAACGAGCTCCTGGAAGACCCGAACCTGCCAAACTTAAATACTGAAGAGCCGGGATGGGACAAACTGGGAGAAGATTTATACAATAGCAGGCCAGTATTGATCTCCGGGCTGCATAACAAGCTTCAACGGAAGCACTTTGAAGAAGCCTTGGACATGATCGTCATATCGGATGCTGATACCGGAATCATCTTAGATTGCTACGCCCAAGCCATGGCTGTTACAGGT
>CAZFJT010000077.1:0-3519 GCA_964519135.1 uncultured Syntrophales bacterium
CCAAGAGCCAGTAATTGTGGAAAGGTTTTTATAAGCCATTTCGCGTTTAATTTTGAGACCTGGTATAATAAGGAGTGTTGGTTAGTAGCTTCAGGTCGCGCGGCGTGGTACTCACTTGTTTCCAGGACCACCGCGCGAGAATAAGCCAATAAATATGTAATGATCTCAACCTTGTCAAGGATCTCATAGCTCAGGAATAAGGAGAATCGCAATGCCAACAAAAAAACTAGGATTATTAGGGGTTTTAGCCGCGGCCTTGTTAATGATTCCAATGAACGGAATCTCCCTTGGGAATCCAGACATATTCTACTCCAAAGCCCAGGAATTGGAAAAAGCGGGAAAAACCCAGGAAGCCCTGAAAATGTATGATAAAGCCCTGTCAATAAAACCCACACATTTCGACTCATTGTTCGCAGCGGCAAAGCTCCTTTACACAGAGGGAGAATACCAGAAGGCCGTTCTTAGATTTGATAAAATGACAAAATATTACCCCAAGGACCCGCCCGCGTTAATTTATATGGGGTTTGCCCAGCTTAAACTTGGAAAATACAGGGACGCGCGCGCTAATTTTCTCACCGCGCTCAGTTCAAATCCTGACAGCGCGCTTGCCCTCATTGGCGCCGGTCAGGCAGAACAAACCCTGGGAAACGGATTCACAGCAAATGAGTATTACAAGAGGGCCCTTGCCTTGAGGCCTGAAGACGAAGAACTAAAGGAAACCATAGCCCAACTAAGCTCTGACAATCAGCGTTCTATTGAAGCATCCCAGAGAGCGGAAGAGCAGATGAAAGCCAATAGACTTAACCTTTCAGGATCTTCCTCTTACACTGCCACTGGACGAGCCCCTAGGACCCAGACAGGGGCCGTTGCCAAAAATAGGGCTGTTGAAGCCCAGATGTTTTTTGACATAATGGGAATGAACCCACCATCATCTGGGAGACGATTAAACAGATCAGGGGCCAGGGGACAATCCGGTAAGTCCAGACTTGGTGTTCACTGATTGCATCCCCACATATTGGCGCTTGATTAGACTTGGAAAGTTTACGCGGGCTTGGCGGTGGCTGGCCCTCAATCACAGTGCTTTTTAAGCTTGATGTATATAAATATCTTGTGAAATGGATTATGTAGGCGTTATAGTTCTACCAAGGAATGCCCTGAATGTGCGAAGAGATTTTCTCCTAAAGATTCTCGACTCATTTGCAAGGTTTTGATTTAATACGTTTCCGGAACTGTCCCGATCGAGGGATACCCGCGTATAAGCGCTTACGCGGCGAAATATTAACGCCCTACATCCGGTCATATGGAAATTCGCAATCGTTTCACAAGGGATGTCATATTAAAAGGCGAAGCCCAGTCGGTCCTGGAACTATTGCGTAGTGACTTCAGACCTGGAGGTGATCTTTCAGGCGCGGACATACCCTCTGTGAGCCTGGTGAGTGTAAATCTCGCAGGCGCCAATTTATCAGGGGTAAATCTCGCAGGCGCCAACCTTACCAACGCGGATCTTACAAATGCGGATATGGCTCGGGCCAATCTCACAAGATGCTCGCTTGTGGGCGCTAATCTTTCATCCACTGATCTCACTGAAGCAAATTTAACAGGCGCGGATTTAACCCTCGCGGACTTGAGTCAATCTTCCGTGGTCAATGGGGATCTGTACATGGCAAACCTCACCGCTGCAATACTAATCTCCGCTGATCTGTCTGAAGCGAATTTATCCAAATGTAATCTCACCATGGCCAAAATGGTAAAGGCCGACCTGTTCTGGGCGGATCTCGGGAACGCAAATTTGACTATGGCTGATTTAACGGACTCTTCTTTGACAGTGGCCAATCTTTCAAAGGCAAAACTGATCGGAGCAATTCTTTCCGGGGCCACGCTTGCCGGGTCAGATCTGACTCTTGCGGACCTATCCTACGCGAACGCGTCGTCTGCTGACTTCACTGACGCCAACCTGTCATCAATAATCATACAATCCACAATATTCACGTCCGCGAATTTATCAGGGGCAAATATTGAAAAGGAAAAACTCAAATTAATAAATACCGAGCAATAGGTCTCTAATATATTCGCCGCACCAAGCAAATCTATCTTGAATTCTTGGAGGTCCCAAGTGGGTCAAAATAAAAATTTCTCCGGCTTTCCAAAAGAATGTATAAAATTCTTTAAAGACCTGTCTAAAAATAACAATAAGGCTTGGTTCGACGAACATAAGCCTGAATATGAAAAGTTTGTTCTTTCTCCTGCTCGTGATTTTGTTTTTCACATGGGCGAGAGATTGAAGGAGATCGCTCCGGGAATTGTGGCTGATCCCAGAGTGAATAAATCGATTTTCAGGATTTACAGGGATACACGTTTCAGCAAGGATAAAACTCCATACAAAGACCATCTTGGAATCTTTTTCTGGCAAGGCGCCCTACCTAAAATGGAATGCTCGGGCTTTTATTTTCATCTTCAAGCCTCTGGGCTTATGCTTGGGGTTGGGATTCACTGTTTTTCAAAATCATTGATCAAGGTGTACCGTGATTCAGTGGTTGACGCCAAGATGGGGCCGTCTTTGGTGAAAGCTGTGAATGAGGTGAGCAAAAATGGCTATGAGATAGGCGGCGAGCGTTACAAGAGAATTCCAAGGGGATATGACCCTAACCATAAAAACGCCCAATATTTATTACATGACGGTCTTTGGGCGTCCTGGTCCTCAGCTCCCCCAAAGGAGCTTGGATCAGAAAAGATAGTAGATTTGTGTTTTGACAAGTTCAAGGACATGGCGCCATTGCATAAATGGTTGAAAAAGATGACCGACACTGTTGAAGTCAGTTAATGACCAGAGAATTGAACAGCGATAATAACCGTAGATTTTTAAGGAACAAAATAAAGGAGGGTTACCTTTGCCGTCAAAGAGAACCCTCCATAATTTTTTGAGGGAATTTTTCTGAGTTTATTTGGCTGTTTCAGGAACAATCGAGCCCGCGATTTTGAGCCTCCGGGTTACCCTGTCCCTGCCCACAACCTCCAGTAATTCGAATAGGCCAGGCCCTACAGATGTGCCTGAAACAGCGGTTCTGGATGCGTTGATAAACAGACCTGCTGACATCTCCTTTTCTTCTGCGAATTCCCTGAATACCCGCTCTATGGGTTCTTTTTCAAATGTTTCAAGTCCCTGTAGCCTTTCACCGAGATCAGGCAACCATTCTTTCAGCCTTGGATCTTTTCCAAGATTCTTTTTAACGGCCTTTGGATCGAAATCGAACTCATCACTGAAATAACTCTTACCAAGGGAGGAAAAATCCTTCAGTGTATGGTATCTGGCCCTTATTAGATCAACCGTTCTGTGGAACCATTCCTTTTCATCCGAATCCCATAGGGGGTTCCATAGCCCTGCTGACTCCAGCTCTTCTTTCACGTATGGTATAAGCTCTTCAATGGGCATGGTTCTGATATATGTCGCGTTGAAGTGTATCGCCTTTGGGTCTGTCCAGTTCTTTTGATCTCCAGGTGTATAGTTGAATTTGGAGTTGG
>CAZFJT010000077.1:3529-9439 GCA_964519135.1 uncultured Syntrophales bacterium
GATAAGTTCATCCCTTGTAAAGAACTCCCTCTCCCCAGAGGCCGACCACCCCAAAAGGGCCATGAAATTGCACAGGGCCCAAGGTAAAAAACCGCGTTCCCTGTAGAAACCAATTGTAACCACTTCTCCATGTTTCCGTTTGGAGAGTTTGGCCTTTTTATTGTCAAGTGTCAGGGGCATGTGGGCAAATATAGGTATGTCATATCCAAGGGCCCGGTAAATAAGGACCTGCTTGGGGGTGTTGGCCATGCCGTCCGCTCCTCTTATCACATGGGTAACATTGTCAACCGCGTCGTCAACCGCGTTACTCAAAAGATAAAGGGGGCGTCCGTCTGAGCGAACGATCACGAAGTCCTCAATGTCTTTGGCCTGTTTTACGTTTCTACCATAGACCTTGTCCTCAAAGGCTACGGTTTCCCCAGGATCTCTGGGAGTGGCGAAACGTATTACAAAAGGTTTTTTGTCTGAGAGGTTTTTGTCGATTTCATCAGGGCTGAGATCTCTACACTTCCCGTTGTACATGAAGGCTATTTTTTTTGCCTCAGCTTCTTGTCTTTGTTGATCAAGGTCCTCTTTTGAACAGAAGCATCTATATGCGTGGCCCTTTTCAAGCAGCTTGTTTGCCGCCTCCAGGTGCAGGGGCAGGTTCGCGCTTTGGAAGTTTGGGCCCTCGTCCCAATCAAGGCCCAGCCATTCCAGGCCATCTAAAATCTGCTTTGTTGATTCTTCTGATGAACGCTCCAAGTCGGTGTCTTCTATCCTGAGAATCAGGGCGCCCGCGTTCTTTCTTGCCCAAAGCCAGTTGTAAAGCGCGGTCCTTGCGCCGCCAATGTGTAAATAACCTGTGGGGGATGGCGCGAACCTCACCCTGACCCCTTTATTAGAAGCGCCATTCTGTGATGAACTCATTTTATTTTGAACACACCTTCATCTAGTTAATTGGATCCAGTATAATTACAGGAACCTTGGTCGTAGCCTTTAAGGACTCCCGATCCCCAAAGGTTCCCACAATATCTCCGCAATGCATTGGAACAGCCGCTTTGGGGTTTATCTTCTCCAGCGCGGTTGCCGCTTGTTCAACGGTCATGGTGTATGTGCCACCAACAGGCGCCAGCGCGACGTCAGTCTCAATGGTCTCCATCTCAGGGATATGGTCGGTGTCTCCTGTATGGTAAACACGCGTCCCATCAATTGTGACTATGTATCCAACCCAATTATTGGCCTTTGGGTGAAAGTCTTTGTCCATATTATAGGCTGGAGCGGCCTCCACCTTCACATCTCCGATCTGGACACTCGCTCCAGGGGAGATCTCCTTGAATGACGCGCCAAAATCGGAGGCGCAATCAGCAGGCCCCACTATTACGGTGGAATCCTTTCTTATCTTTTCGATGTCTTCAGGGGACAGGTGGTCAAAATGGCTGTGAGTAATAAGGATAATATCAGCAGGGACATCTTGCTTCAATTTCCAAGGGTCAATGTAAATCGTTGCGTTATCACCGTCAATTCTGAAGCTTGCGTGTCCCAACCATTTAATCTTGTTTTTTACAAAAGCTTCCACGTCCATATTGTCCTCCTCGGGAAAAAAGGGCGCCGCGTGTTATATAACCAGCGGATAACCCACCTGTAATGTGGCCGAAAACCTGCCCAAAATGCGCCCAAAAGTTTTTCCTATAGTCCGGGCTCCCTTGGCGGTTAGTTTATGGGTCTCTGTATTCTATGTTCAGATGGAAGGAATTGCAAACCTTTGATGCATTTTACAACCCATATTGGAATGACTTGGAGATTCTTGTGGGTTATAATCCAAAACATGACTGAACCCAAAGAGCATGAAAAAATACCCGCGCCAAAATTACTGATAAAAAAGCCGCCTGCGGATAGGATCACCAGGACCGACAATGACAGGTCCATGATAATTTTAGGCATATGCATTATTCTTTTCCTGGTGGCCGCGTTTCTTTTTAGTTTGCAATCCAACGAAAAAAACGCGCAGCCCATAAAATTCAAGGGACCTGTAGAAGATCCCTATAAATACGGTTCAGTAAGCCATATTAAGAAGAATGGAATCACAATTAACAACGTTGACTTTAGGACTACCCGAAAATTGTGTCGGATTAGATCTTGAACAAGCCCAGAAGGGGATCACTTATTCCGGCCTCTTTAAAGCCTTTGGCCCGCAGGAGGCACGAGTCGCACCTTTGGCACGGACTGCCGTTGTCATATGGGTCATAGCAACTGTGTGTTAGAGAATAATCCACGCCTAGCCGCATACCCTCCATTATTATTTGGCCCTTTGTTAAGGATATCAAAGGCGTATGAATTTTTATATCTCGGCCCTGAATCCCCGCTTTTGTTCCAAGATTGGCAACCCTTGTAAAGGCTTCAATGAATTCGGGCCTGCAGTCAGGATACCCTGAATAGTCAAGCGCGTTGACCCCGATAAATATGTCGGCGGCATCTAAAGTCTCTGACCACGCCAAAGCCAGAGACAGAAATACAGTATTTCTTGCCGGCACATATGTTACAGGGATCTCTGCGTCCATTTCCTCGACGGACCTGTTCTTTGGCGCCTCCAGGTCGGATGTCAGAGCTGACGGGCCTATGTCTTTGAGATTGACATCCACAATCAACCTTTCCTCAGCGCCCATTGCTTCAGCCACGCTTTTTGCCGCGTCCAGCTCCACAAGGTGGCGCTGTCCGTAATTGAAGCTGATCGCGTGGGCCTTAAATCCCCTGGCTTTGGCAATGGCCAATGTGGTGGTGGAATCAACACCGCCACTCAGAAGTATAACCGCCTTATCGGTCATGGATAATTCCTCTTGGTTGTCGAGAGGCTCGGGTGTTCATACACCTTTGGGTTCACCCGGCCATATGATTCTATGCAATTGCAATTGGAAGCGGGCGTTGATTCCATCTTCCAGTATCCATTCAACAAGATTTCTTGGCAGCAGCTCACCAAAGACCACTGAGAAAAGAACGTGAGCTTTACCGGTTTCAAAGCGTTCCATAAGAATGCCCTTGGCCCATTCATAGTCATGCCTGTCTGAAACCACAAACTTGATCTCGTCGTTTGATGTTAATCTCCAAAGATTATCCCAAAGCACTTTGTCACTCTCTCCACTGGAAGGGCATTTAATATCCATTATTCTAACGGCGCCTTCAGGAAGCGTTGATATGTCCAGAGAACCGTTGGTTTCCACCAACACCTTGTACCCGCTTTTCAGAAGCCTGGCCGCCAGTTCATATGTATTTTCCTGCATCAAAGGCTCCCCTCCGGTGATTTCAACGAGGTTTGGCCCAAGGGATTTTACCTGATGCATGATATCGTCTATGGGAATTACTTCTCCACCCTCCCAAGAGTATTTTGTATCGCAGTGCCTACAGCGAAGATTACAGCCTGAGAGCCTTATGATGGAACAGGGCAAACCTGCGTACGAAGATTCACCCTGGATGGTCTTGTAGATCTCGCAGATCTTTAATTTCATTGGTTCACTCCTTGGGGCGTCTCTTTAAAAGCCGCCATTGTGAGTGTAGATTTTCGAGACTCCTGGCCGCATGGTCTTTTGGCGGTCCAAACCTTGAACGCCTAAATTTACCTGGTCGACGTCGGAGAATTATTATCACGCCTGAAATCAAGCGTTGCGGTTTTCCCTAAGCTCAGTAGAGTACTTTTCAATCTTCGTGATTTGGGTTCACTATCATGGTCTCATATTGCGGCGCCGTGGTCAAAAGCGTTCAGTAAGAAAACGAATATCTTGAGAATTCCGGTTTCAATGGTATGATACATTTTTTTGGTTGAGATGACCAGTGGCGCCGGATAACGGGAAACTTCGATCATAGGAGATTATGGTGGATTTAGTGAGTGTGAAGTTTTTGCCGGATGATGTCATTGTCAAGGCAGGTGTTGGACAGACCATCCTGGAAGCCGCCCTTGAAGCCGGAGTCTTTATAAAAGCCGGGTGCGGGGGCGCAGGCGCATGCGGGCAGTGCAAAGTTAGGGTTCTGGAAGGCTCGGTAGACCGGGAATCAAACAAGAGGCTCACTGAAGACGAGCTGGAATCCGGTTTCGTTCTCGCGTGTAGATCCAAAATAACACAAGATATTACAATAGAGATCATTGCAGCCAGAACCGAGAGAAAGACCCTGCCCAGGGATGATGTCCAGAGTCTACAACAGACGGCCAAGCCCATGGAATCGCCCATAAGCCCGGACCTCAACCCCATGGCCATGAGAGTCTTCATGGAACCTCCTGCGCCCAACGCCCTTGATAACATGTCTGACTATGATCGCATTATCAGGACATTAAAAACTGACCATGATGTGGCGCCTGTAACAGCCAACCTGGAGTTCATCAGGAGCCTCCCTGTTAACGCCAGGGCCGAGGATTGGAAGATCACCGCCTGCCTCCAGGTAGAGGATTCCCCTGGTGGACAATCATATCGCCTGCGAAAGGTACTGGCCGGTCATGTGGATGAAAACCCGGTTGCATTGGCCGTTGATATCGGAACTACGACACTTTGGGGTGAATTGATAGACTTGAACACAGGGAGAACTCTTTCCAAAGCCTCCAGGTATAATCCTCAAATTTCCATGGGCGATGATGTTATAAGCAGAATCGTTTATTCCCTGAAAAGAGATAATCTGGAAAAACTTCAAAGCGCGGTTGCCGGAGGGATTAACGAAATTATTGACGAAACCTTGGAAACAGCCGGTAAAAGTAAGGACTCGGTCGCGTACGTGGTTGCAGCCGGGAATACTGTGATGACCCATTTGTTTCTTGGGCTTAATTCAAAGTTTCTCAGGGAAAGTCCCTATACGCCGGTCGCTCAACATATTGGGCCTGTGAGGGCGTACGTGCTGGGCCTTGACCTCCCACCGGCCGCGTTCGTCAGAGTGATACCAGGGGTTGCGTCATATGTGGGAGGGGATATTGTAAGTGGAGCGCTTGCCAATGGCATGGCAAAATCGGACGAAATGACCCTTTTCATAGATATAGGAACCAATGGTGAAATCGTAGCAGGCAATAAGGACCTTTTGATGGCGGCTTCATGTTCGGCCGGGCCAGCGTTCGAAGGCGGGGGTCTGGAATTCGGAATGAGGGCCACAGAAGGGGCAATTGAGAGCGTCCTAATAGATCCTGAAACCTACGAGCCCATGTTAAAAACAATAAATTCCCAACCTGCATTGGGCATATGCGGTTCAGGAATAATAAATATCATTGCGCAAATGCTGAGGCTGGGGATACTCAACCAAAACGGCGTATTCAACCTGGACTTGAAAACCAATAGGATCAGACAGGGAAAAAGTGGAAGCGAATACGTGATTTGCTGGCGGCAAGATTCAGGGATAGACAAGGACATAACCCTTACTGAAGTGGACATGGACAACATAGCCAGGGCCAAGGGCGCGATGTATTCCGGATATACATGCCTCCTGGACAAAATCGGGCTTTCCCCGAATGATCTGGACCGGGTCATAATAGCGGGCGCATTCGGTAGCTTCATAAATCTGGATTACGCCATAACCATAGGTCTGTTGCCTGATCTTGAAAGGGATAAATTCGCATTTATAGGAAATTCCTCCCTGCTTGGGGCAAAATTGGCCGCCACGGACAGGGAGCTCTTTTCTGAATCAATTGGTCTGGCGCGCAAGATAATGAACGTGGAACTTTCAGAGGATCACACATATATGGACAATTTCATGGCCGCGTTATTCTTCCCCCACACCAAAGCAGAGCTGTTCCCAACGGTCCAACTTAATCAAACCTAGGGGGTGGATTGCTTGCCTCTCAACTGGAGGTGTGAAAAAATTTCACGGTTGATTGCCAGAAATAATCTTAAACCTGGATTAGCCTCTCTGATAGGGCTATTTTTATAATTTGAAGCTTCGAGTCATAAGGCGCCGACAATAGGC
>CAZFJT010000078.1:0-9309 GCA_964519135.1 uncultured Syntrophales bacterium
CCCTTATTATTTCCATACTCTATTCTTAGAAACCCCTTGGCGTGCCTTAACATTAGCTTGAAAGTAAACTCAATATCATATCTTAGAGTCTTTTTCTTCTTCCTGCTTATCATCATTCAGGTTATCTTCGTCATCATCTGATTCTTCTCTGACTGAGCTCGTGTATTCCCCTAGTGAAGTTGTCCGGAACGATGAGGGCTCATCGCCAACCTTGTTCTTTTCAGACTCAAGCTCCTTTGCCAGCCTTTCATTCTCAGCCGTCAAGGTCTCAATTTTTGCTTCAAGGTCCTTAACGACATTTTCATGTTCCTTGTCGGTCTTTATCATTCGCTTGCGCTCTTTGTGCCATTGCAATTGCGTAACAAAATCTCCAACAGCGGCTATGAAAATGCCCAAGGAAACACAAATGGTCACCAGGACCCAAAAAGATACCTGCAGAGGCGTTTCAGTTAAGCCGAAAAGATTTATGCTCATCACCACGTCTTTATTCATCATGAAAAGGGTAATGACCATCATGACAAGAACCAGCTCAATAATTCTCTTTACGAGTTTCATGGACGCTCCTTTCAGGCGCTTTCATCAGGGTACAATTCGTTAAAACAATTGCGTAACTTTAGCCAAACGCTTCTTATGTGCTCGGGAATAACCCTAACATCATCCAGCACTGAAATGAAGTTCACATCTCCGGACCACCTGGGCACAATGTGATAATGTAAGTGCTCCTCTATACCCGCGCCCGCTGTTTCTCCCAGATTGAGCCCTATATTGAAGGCGTCGGGATTCATTACACGCCTGAGAACCTTTACGGCCCTACGGACTTCCTGTAGGACCAAACTATTCTCATGATCATTGAGATCGCAAATATCTGAAACATGCTTATAAGGGCAGACCAGCAGATGTCCATTGGAGTACGGAAACTTATTCATTATTGTATAAGCCCCATCAGCCCTGTGGGCTATAAGATTCTCCTCGTCCCTGTCGGATCTTGGCTTGTTACAGAAAATACAGCCTTCTTCTTTCTCCTTACCAAGAATATAATCAATTCTCCACGGCGCCCAAAGAGTGTCCATAAGTTAATTCAATCAACCTTTCTTCTTTAATCCAAATCCAGTATTTCAGCCTTAAAATCAGAGCCGTCTATCTGAAGCTCACCCACTGTCCCACCATTTCCATGGGCCCCTGGAGCCGCGCTTCCCGGGTTGAATAACCATACGCCTTCAACTTCTCCCCAAAAGGGCCTGTGACTGTGGCCATACACTATTATCTCAGGGCTCTGTTCAGAGAATCGCTCAACTATTCTCATTTCCAAACCTTGCTTCGCGCCCCAACCGTGAACAAGCCCGATCTTTATATTACCCACCGGAATTATGCGAGTCTGGGGGATGGTCGAAGCCACTTCATAGTCGTCCATATTGCCGCATACGGCGATAACTCCTCTCTCTTCAAGGCGCTCAAGGGTCCTGTGTCCAACTATGTCTCCCGCGTGCAGTATCATGTGGGTATCTTTGAAGATGGAATCCAGTATATGGTCCAACCTTTTGTTCGGCGCCCGCAAGTGAGTATCCGACATGACCCCTATTCTTTTCAATTCCATCCTTCTTCCTGGGATTTATCTTCAGCGTGGTTCACGCTTTTAATAGTTAGATCCCCTCCAAGGATCACCCTCATGCCGCTAATCAATATGAGTCCTCCAACATCCGAGTATTGTCTGGCCCTATCCAAAACAGACGAGGTAGCCTCGCCTTGAACCAACCTGGCGCCAACATCCCTGGCAAACGCTGAGGCCCAACAAGCGGATCTGGAGAGAACCGTCACTGCGTGAACCCCTTTGCCGGGCACATATGTCGAAACTCCAAAAGGATAATTATACAGAGGTAACTTGAGCGCGAGTTTATAGTGAAACGGAGACCCTTTGGCGTGCAGATGCACCTCCATTTCAGAAGAGGACCTCACATATGTATCTCCTCCGCTGCTTACGACTATGTTCTGGGAATCCGCGGCCAGGTCCTTGCCCACAAAGTCGGCCACTGCTCCGCTCATGCATGCCATTGGAGGAACATTGGTGACCCTGCTGGAGAGATCGGTGTACCTGATAATATCCGGGGCTGAAGCAAATATCTGAACAGGGGACATGGTTTCCCTAAATGCCGGATGCTGCCTGAGATATTCCTCAATCTGGTACCTGTACCTGAAAACAGCGTCTTTTGCTTTCGCACTCAGGTCCCCCTGGGCCTGGACAAACAGATTGGTTTCCCTCACCTCCACCTTGAAGCTTGCTGCGCTCTCAAGCTTGAACCTGTTGAAGTAGTTTTTTCTTTCGTAAATGTCGTAAACCGAGGGCATACGATCTCTTCCTTATATTTTTTAGGGGCCGGAGCTTCATTGGATTCCATGGCTCGGTTATCGTGGATTATTTGATCATGATCTCAACTGTGTCAAGGACTATTTCTCTGGTGGCTATGCGTCGGTATTCAGTGAAGAGAAGGCTGGAATGTATGAAGGGAAGGACATTTTTATGAGAAAGAGAAGACCTCCCCTACTTATCAAACCAGGATGAATTGGTTCAATTTTTATGGAACTCAACTGGTTAGCTCTAAAGAGAGTCCTTAATGGTTTCCACTTTATCTGTCTGCTCCCAGGGCAGATCCAGATCAGGTCTGCCAAAATGGCCATAGGCCGCAAGCTGTCTATAAAATCCAGTTTTATGGATTTGTGGAAGTCTCCTAAGATTGAAACGTTTCACTATACCCGCCAATCTGAAATCAAAATTGGCCTTAATAATATCAGCTATTGTTTCATCAGGGATTTTTCCTGTTCCCCTGGTTTCCACCTGTATGCTGACCGGTCTTGACAAGCCTATGGAGTAACTTATCCAAACCTCGCATTCAGTGGCAAAATCAGCGGCCACAATATTTTTTGCCGCGTGTCTGGCCGCATAGGCCGCGACCCTGTCTATTCTTAGGGGATCCTTGCCACTCAGGGCGGAGCCGCCCGTTCTGGAATAACCTCCATAGGTGTCGGCCGCGTTCTTTCTCCCGGTCATACCTGAATGCACAGACGGGCCGCCCATTTTCAAAGGACCCCCATGATTTATAAAGAGCCTTGTTTTATCATCCGGTTTTATGGGCTCATCATCGAATACAGGTATGATCACTGTGTCCATTATATCCTTTCTCAGGCTTTCAATGGCCGGGTGATTCCTGTCTATTTGGCTTGCGTTAATGGTCAGGCTGTGTATGCGGTGGGGCGCCCTCTCTTTATACTCCACCCCCACCTGGGTGGTTCCGTCAGGCGCCAGGTAATCCAGTAGCTTTTCCCGCCTCACTGAGGCCAGCCTTCTAGCCAATTTATGGGCCAACCATATGGGAGTTGGTGTCAACGTTGGAGATTGGTTACATGCAAAACCAAAAACCGTTACCTGCTCATTGGATGGTATCTCCTCAATTTGCTCATCTGTTAGTGATGATTCGTCATATTTATGATCATGCTTTGGGACGAGATCCTTTAAGCTTGTGAGTATGCTGCACGTCTTGTAATTGAATTCATGATCCACATAGCCGATTCTTCTTATGACTTTTCTGGCCACATTGGGAAAATCCACCTTGGCAGTGGAGGCAAACCTTGCGGCTATAAAGACCACTGAAAGGGATATCGCGCACTCGGCCACAACTCGTGCGGTTGGATCAGTCTCAAGAAACCGGTCTACTATCGCATCACTAACCTGGTCGCACATTTTATCAGGATGGCCGTCTGTTACGGATTCAGATGTGTGAACGAACTCTCTGTTCATACTTTATCGTCTCCCTCTGTGATCTTTGGGTCTGGCTTGGTGAATTCTGTTATTAATAGTGGCAGAGCCGCTGTTGCGCCGATCACCGCCCAATCGGCCCCGGTAATTCTCCCGAGGCCCAGTAGTGTTCTAAGGCCAGGGAATAGCTGAGTGAGGAATTGTAACCCCAAAGATCCCAATATGGCAAATCTGAGGTACTTGTTCTTGTCCATGGGTTTTTTGGGAAATAGTACGGGCTTCTCAGACCGACAGCTTATAGCGTGTATTATCTGAGAAAAGGTAAGACTTTGAAACGCAATAGCTTGCGCGGACGGGCCCTGGCCGTACTTTGAAAGACCGTATAGGTATGCGGCCACAGAGGTAGCAGTCATAAATGATCCTTCGGCCAGCGCCCTATGATAGTCTTCAGTCCTTACTATCGGCTCTTCAGGGTCCCTTGGGGGATGCTTTAACACATCTTTCTCAGGTGGTTCCATGGCAAGGGCCAATCCTGGGAAGATATCTGAAACCAGATTAATCCACAATAGCTGCATGGCATTCAATGGATAACCAAGACCCAAAGCCGAGGAAACAAACATTACGAAAATCTCGCTGAGATTGGTGGCAAGAAGGAAATGCAGGGCCTTTCTAATATTTCCATAATTGGTCCTACCATCAGCAAGGGCCACAATCAATGTTTCCAGTTCATCCCGCTCCAATACCACATCAGCCACATCCCGAGCTAGATCGGTGCCTGAAGCCCCCATTGCTATTCCAACATCAGCGGCTTTTAGGGCAGGGCCGTCATTTATGCCATCACCGGTCATGGCCACTATCCTGCCTGCGCCCTGAAGGGTCTGGACAATCTGAAGTTTATTGGAAGGGGAAACCCGTGCAAATACCTGGACATCCTTACAAAGTCCCTTCATTATCTCAGGGTCTCCTGCCAGGGCTTCGGAATCCAGTATCTTCAAAACCTTACCATTGCCGCTTAGAGAAAGGGACTTGCCCAGGGCATAGGCTGTTGCGCTCTGGTCCCCTGTTATCATGATTGTTTCAATGCCCGCTGTGTGGAAGGCTTTTATGGATTCTTTAACACCATTTCGAACCGGATCTGTCATTGCCACCAGACCGAGCCAAATAAAACCTTCATCGTCCTCTTCAGGCTCATCGGGCTCAAGCCTTTTATACGCCACCCCTAGAACCCTGAGACCCTCTCCAGCCATATCCTCATTGACCGACTCAATCCAGTTTATGTCCTCTTCAGTAAGGGGCGCCTTATCTCCATTTACCAGTTGGGTCACACATTTGCTCAGGGTTTCCACAGGGCTTCCCTTTAGAGCCATGAGCCTGCGCTTGAATTTATGGGCGTGCAATGTTGTCATAAACAGGCGATTGTCCGATCTATAATTCGCGCCAATTTTTGGATATGATTCCCTGATATCGTTCACATCCATTCCTGAGGCCATCGCGACATGCAACAGAGCGTTTTCAGTGGGGGATCCTTTAAGGGTAAAGTCTCCGTTGTTGGGTATAAGTTCGGAATCATTACACAGCACGGATACTTCAAGGATCTTTCTGAAATCCTTGCAATCCATTGGGACAAATGTCCCATTTTCAGCAATAAAACCTTGCTCATTCACTTCCACTGATTTATCGCGAGTGACTATCCTTGTGACACGCATGCTGTTCATTGTAAGTGTGCCGGTTTTATCAAGACACACCGTCTGAACCGAACCCAATGCGCACACAGCGTCCAGATTCCTGAAAAGCACCTTATGCTTTCTCATATTTTTCACACCCAGGGCCAGGGTGGTTGTGGCCACTGTGGGCAAGCCCTCGGGAACCGCAGCCACAGCCAGGGAAACAGCGGTCTTGAGCATCTCCACAAATCCTGTTCCCCTTAATAATCCCATTACGAACACTGCCCCGCATATCGCGCTGGAAGCGACCACAAGTTGGGACCCTACCTCATCCAATTGTCTCTCCACCGGGGTTTCCGGCGGCCTGGCTTCAGTCACCATCGCCTGTATTTGCCCAACCTCTGAACAAGGTCCAATGGCCACCACAACAGCCAGCCCCTGGCCTCCTGTGACCAGGGTCCCACCATAAACCATGTTGACCCTGTCCCCTAGTGAGATCTCCGACCCTTTCAAAGGATCAACACTCTTTTGAACAGGCAGGCTCTCTCCTGTGAGCACCGACTCATCCACTGTCAGATGGGAAGCGTTAACCAGCCTTGCGTCAGCCGCGACATATACACCGGGTCTCAGCACAAGTAGATCACCTATGACCACATCCTCTGATTGGACCTGGATCACTTCCTGTTCCCTGATCACAAGACACGAGGGTTTTACCAAATCATTGAGGCTGCTTATGGTTCTGTCCGCCTCATCTTCAGTCAGGAAACCTATGACCGAGTTGATGAAAACAACCGTCATTATGGCCACAGCGTCAACCAATCCACCTGAGACAGCGGATAAACCGGCCCCTACAGCAAGCATTCCGACCGGTAAAGATTGGAATTGCTCAATAAACATCCAAAACCTGGAACGAGCCGCTGCTGAAGCTACATGGTTGCGACCATATTTTGAAAGATTCTCAGAAACCTGTTCTTTTGTTAGTCCATGATCCGGGTCTGATAAGCCCAGTTCCAGAGCCTGGGAAATAGGCAATAGATGCCATGGTTTTACAGGGATTTGAACAGCCCCGCAGAAATTTTCAGGCCATTGGTCCTTTACGATATCTTTTCCGGTTGTTAAGGCTCTATTTTTTTTTTGATGGTCCGAATCTGGTTCAGCTTCCATAGCGCTTGAAACATCTTTGGAGTCCTTCATGAACTCCACTGTTATTTCAGCCACCAGATTCGTAATTCTAAGTGGATTGCACGCAGGGTCAAACACCACCAGAAGGTTACCGGTAAGAACACTGGCGTTCACCTTTGATACTTCGCTTACTCCCGGAACCTCGGCTTCAAGGATTCTTTTGAGTTTTGCGCAACGGTACAAACCTTTCACATTGTACCTTATCCTTCCGGGAACGGCGTTATGAACCTGCTTTATCACTTTCAATTCCTCCATTGCCTAATGTGGAACAAGACGGGATTTAAGACGCGGTGTGGACTATTCAATTAATTATTCTGATTGGGGGCTAGGGGCGTAGCCTCCAATTTGTAACGCTCAAAAATATCAATTAAATCAATCGCTATTCGCCCCCATCACCTATCAAGTCCGGGCCATTTATTATTCCTGGGCCCAAATCATCTTCAGAATCCCAATCCTCAATCTGGCCTTTTGAAAATACGCCGAGCGCGTACCAAAAAGCTGTGTACCAGGCCGGAGCGGTGAATCTGCCGCGCATAATCTGGTATAGTCCCGATAGAACCAGAACCAGGAAAACAAGGCTGGGAATGTCAACGCGACCGCCTGTGAAACTCTTGAGGTTTCTGTTCCAACCCTTGAAAACACTGGCCACTTCATCGTAAAGGGTCTTAGGAGTGGGGCCTTTAGCTGATAGGGAGAATAGGCCAGCGGTTGATGCGTGTTCCACAAGGTCTTCCAGTCGCGCTTCGTGCACTATTAGGGCGCTGCCCACTGACGGATTGGTCCAGACCTCTTTCACATCCCCCCTGGCGTCCAGGTTCTTGGTCAATCTCTCGAAGTACCAGAGTTTACCCTTCATTGAGGGGATGCGTATTCGAAGTCTATTGTCAGTTACATGCGCCACCTGGGCTATTGGTAACATTTTGTGTCCGTTTCCCTTTTACTGACCTTGATTATGCGCTCTCGCCCATTTCAGCTTTGATCTCGGCCTTTACCTCTTCAGTGAGATCTTCAGCCATCTCTTTCAGGTTGGCGCTCATTTCCTTGCTCTTTTCATAGAGCATTATACCGCCTTTGAGCCCGGCCTTTACCACCGGTCTCAACGCGGCCGCTGCAATGGGAATCACCACTGGCGCTGCAATAACAGCCGCCCCTATGGCCACACCAGTCCAAAGATCACCTTTTGGTTTAAATCCCAGTAAGTTCATTAGAACCTCCCTTTTATTTTATTAAGGTGGTCCTATGCTTAACCACCCTAGTATAAGATGATATCCGCCAGCTTATATAAGTATCAAGTTAGCTTTTTGTTAGAAATTGGTTTGCAAAGTGGGGTGACCGGCCCAATCAATCGCCGGTTCAGATGGAAAGGCGCCCTCAGAAAATCCTTACAGTTGTCGTGGAATAATTGTGCTTCTTATAGCTGTTAGTGGAATCTCTTATTGGAGATCACTCCCAACTCATCGAGCCTATATATCTCCAGGTCAACTGAAGCGAGTATTCTCGGGATACTCTTGGCCTCATCAAGTTTTAATCCAGTGCTCGTCCGCAGGGGATAGCAATTATTATTGGGCCTGCCCTCTTCAATATTTTCCATATTTAGTGATTCGGACTCTTCCAACCCTATTCGCTGATCCTCCTCCGCAGCGCCAATTTCACCCAGCTCCTCATGGGTAAACTGAAACAGTTCCGCGTCCCAATTGGTTTGAGGCGCAATCAGACAGCCCACTGACGATAGCTTCTCGTACAGGGCCGAGGCCTCTCTGAGGAACGATTCACGGCAATCATCGGTTAATTCGTCCCACGGCCTAAGAATATAATCCCAATTCTCATTATCCGAATTATGCCTCACACTATTGGCCATATCCGCATGAAGCGCCTTGGCCACCATATTTATCGTATAGTATTGCTCAAGGTTGGTGTCACAGGTTCTATCCAATATTCCAAAGGCTGTAAGCGCGGGTTTTCCCTGGGGGGTGGAATCACCTGAGCCAATAAGTGAAGCCAACCCTGATTCCTGGGCCATTCTTACCACAATGGTCAGTTCGCGTCCCTGGGTCCTGGCCGCGAGATTCAAACCAGCAGTCAGAGCCAATGTCTGGTTATCAAAACAAATGTATATTGCCCTTAAAGTTGACCTCTCGTCAGGGTCCTCCAAAAATCTTGCAATATGAAATTGTTGTGATTCCACATCCATGTCCAGCACGCCAAGCCTGGCTATTTTGTTCAGTCTTGGATACCTCAAGCAAAGCGCGCTGGTCTTCCTTTTTGCTTCTTTGTCGATGATGGTGATCCTCATTCGCCTGTTCGAGTTGGAGCAATGGGCTCGCCACCTTTTTGCCGCCTGAGCCACAACATTTTCTCCCAACCTGCCAAGACCTATTACAATAATTCTGGGTGTGGGGCCTGAAACGGATTCCTGATCACTGAGTTCTGGCGCCAGGTTAAGCATCTTCCAAGACGCGGCTTGATAAATATTAAAGAACTCAATTGTAAAGCTGTTCTTTTTGTCCAACTCCATTGTTCTTGCCCTCAGAAGCATGCTGAGTGGAGATGAATACAGGTGGGTGAGGCAAATGAGAGGCATCCTTCTATCCGATGGAATCAGGGACCTCGCGCGTATGGAGATCTCAGCGTTGGCGCCGTCGGATGAACAAAGACAAATGAGTCTTTCAGCCTTATCTATTCGGCCGCAGTAAAGGTAGGTCACATCTTCGGCGG
>CAZFJT010000079.1:0-9263 GCA_964519135.1 uncultured Syntrophales bacterium
GTATAGGTGTGGAGCGTATTTTTCCCCTTTATTCTCCAATGATTGACAAGGTGGAAGTGGTTTCAAGGGGTAGGGTAAGACGCTCTAAGATCTACTACTTGAGAAAACTTAAGGGTAAGGCCGCTCGCATTAAAGAGAGAATGCACCCGATTCGCGCGGCAAAATCACGATAATAAAAATGAAGCATGGGTATGGCTCTGCTGTACTGTCTTGAAGGATGGCTCGAAAACCAGCTAAAACAAAGATTCTTCCGACCTTCAAATACGAGGCTGAAGCAAGAGGCATTGGCCTATCAATGGTGGCCGGTATTGACGAGGCTGGTAGGGGGCCTCTGGCAGGGCCGGTTGTAGCGGCCTGCGTTATTTTGCCTGAAGATTTTCCTGAAATAGGGGTGGATGACTCAAAGAGACTTTTACCCAAAAAAAGGGAAAGTCTGGCAAATGAGATACAACAATTGGCAATCTGCTGGGCCGTAGGAAAAGTTGAGGCTGAAGAAATAGATAGGATCAATATTTATCAGGCTTCCAGGCTGGCCATGAAAAGGGCTGCTCAATCAATGACCATAATACCGGGCTTTATTCTTATAGACGGACTGGCTAAAATAGATATGGAAATAGCCCAGAGAACAATAATTAAAGGAGATCAGCAAAGCCTCTCAATAGCCTCAGCCGCTATACTGGCGAAAGTCACAAGGGATAGAATCATGGAGACCTTTCACGAAACTTATCCAGAATATGGCTTTGATAAACATAAAGGATACGCCACAAAGAATCACCTTGAAGCGATAAGAAAGAACGGCCCAAGCCCCATACACAGGCGATCTTTTAAACCTGTCAGGGAGAGTCTTCAGTTGGAGATCTTTAAATGATAGTTAGTGGTTGGGGGCAGGAAGAAGAGAAGAGAGGAAAAAGCAATCTGGACCCCTCCCCCAAAAACTTTATGGCATTACTGGGTCTTACGCATATCGCGATGTTTGTTGAGCCTGCGAATTAAACACAGCGAATCGGACCTTCCGCCAGCAGGCGCGGCCGCGCTGGACCCTCACCTCCATAGCTAAACGAAGTCCGCACGTTATTGAGGATTTACGAGGGAAAATAAGTAGCGCTTGACATACGAGTGCGATGAAAATATATTAAAAGCTTGTGCCACAGAATGGGCCCATAGCTCAGCTGGTAGAGCCCCCGGCTCATAACCGGATGGTCCCTGGTTCGAGTCCAGGTGGGCCCACCATTTTCGGATATTACTTATGGAACCACTTGTTACAATAACAAATCAGAGAGAAGATTACCTACGGGGAGCAATGACAAAGCTCCCCGTAATCTTTTTCAGGCCATCTGTAGGGAGCTAAGGTGAGGCCGGATTGAAAGGACCAATTTTAGCTGAAATATTGGAAACTCTAAATACCCTGTTTCCCTTTGACCAAATGGAAGATTGGGATAATAGCGGTCTTCAAATAGGAGATCCCCAAGCAATAGTCAAAGGTATAGCAATTGCTCTGGATCCCACCACTGAGACTATTGGGTTCTGCCAAAAAAATTCATGCAATGTTTTGATAACCCATCATCCCTTATTCATGCAAGGCGTCCGTTCCTTGACCCCTGAGATTTCCGCAGGCGCAACCGCGCTTCTGGCAGCCAAATCTGAGATCAATATTATAAGTTTACACACAAACGCGGACAGTTGCCCTGGAGGGCTTAATGATCATATATGTCAACTTATTGGATTCAATGAGATTCAAATTCCCTGTAACACAAGTCTTGGTAGAATAATCATTGCGCCTGAACAAATTAGTCTTAGGTCATTGGCTGAAAGGGTTGGAAATTCTCTGTCAATAAAGAGACTAAGTATTATTGGCGCTTCTGAAACAAAGGTGTCAAAGGCCTTTGTTGTGTCCGGTAGCGGCATGTCGCTTCTGGAAGAGGCAAAAAAAGAAAAAGCTCAGGTGATAATTACAGGGGATGTAAAGTACCATTCAGCCCTTGAAGCGATTCATATGGGAATATCCATCATTGACCCAGGGCATTTTGGAATGGAAAAGCACTTTATTGACTTGGTGGCCACAAAACTTAACCTGGAGTTTGAAAAAATTGGAATCAATATCGCATACATGAAATGCGATTGTGAAACAGATCCATTTGCAACCGCGATTGAACTATAGGAGGTTATGGTGTTAAAAAATCAATTGATCCTACTTGCCGAGTTACAGGAAATTGATTCCAAGATAGATAAATATGAGAATAATCTGGCTAAATTTCCGGCTGAGGCTCAAGAAATAGCCAGGAAGCTGGTAGTATTGCGCAGGGAGCTTGATGAAGCCGAGAGCGAATTAAAAGAGATTCAGGAAATTCAGAGGAAAAAAGAAGCAGAGCTGGCTGTGGAACAGGACAAGATAAAAAAGACGGAAAAGAAATTACTCAACATTAAGAATCAGAAAGAATACAATGCCTTATCAAGAGAAGTAAAGTTAGGGAAAAAGGTTGAAGGCGAACTGGAAGAAGCGATTCTTGAGCTGATTAACAGAATAGAGGCCCTTGATAAGGAAATCAGCAAAAAAACCCAGCTAAGGGATACTCTGGACTCCAGTTTACAGGAAAAGAAGAAGGCTGCTGAAGAAGCGGCCTCAGAAGCTGAATCCGAATTGACCAAACTAAATGAGTCAAAAAACGAAGTAGCTAAGGACATAAAATCTCAATACCTGAAGAGATACGGCACGATAAAACAGGCCCGAGGCACTGCTCTGGCTGAGGTTCAGAATGGAACCTGTAACGCCTGCCACATGTCGGTTCCCCCGCAATTGGCCATAAAGGTTTTCAAACAGGAAGAATTAATAATATGCCCAAGCTGCCAAAGAATGCTATTTGTGCGCGAGGAAAATATTCCAGAATATAACAAGATGGAATAATTAGAATTATTTTTAGTTGTTTTTTTGAACACATTTATCTCATTGTTGACCAATATATTATTGCGACTAAAATAAGGCCAAGATGACTGATGACCTTGTTATTAAATCAGTTTAACGATAATAAAAAATCAGGTTTTTACGCTTCCTCAACAGCCGGATCAACGATCATATCCATATTGGGCCTGTGTGTTTTTATAATTATAACATTAATGGGGCGCCACTATTTTGAACCCATAAATCGATCTAAAAGACTCCTGGACAAAGGAGAATATGCTAAAGCCATTGAGATTCTTAACCGCCATTTAAAATTCCATCACAACCAATCAAAACCTTACATATTGAGAGGAAAAGCCTATTCTTTTCTGCAAGAAAAAGAAAAAGCGCTCAAAGATTTCGAGAAGGCGCTGGAAATCGACCACGAATCAACCGAAGCCTTTGAAGCCAGGGGGAAATATTACCTAAGGTCCAGGGAATTTCAAAAAGCGATCAATGATTTTCAAAGGGCGATTACAAAAGATTCCACAAATGCGGATCTCATATCATCAATGGGTTTGGCGCATTTTTACCAAGGTAAACTCCATAAGGCCATGAAGCTCTTTGAAAAAGCTGTGAATACAGATCCCCATGAAACAAGCGGTTATTTTGGATTGAGCGCGGTTAATATTGAAAAGGGTGATTTCAAGGCGGCTTATCAAGTTATGGATAGATTGCTTTCAAAGGACCCAGGCAACGCGGAAGCATTTTTTCGAAGAGGTTTTGCAAAGTTGAAAAACGGAAACCCTAAAGAAGCGGTCCAAGATTTTAATACAGCGTTAAGGCTAAATCCGGAAATGAAACAAATCTATTGGTACAGGGCGGACGCTAATAGGGTCATGAACAAGCCTGAAGCCGCTTTGAGGGACTATGACAGGGCCGCCGCCTTGGACCCCACTGATTCAATTCTTTTTCTAAACAAGGGCACGATCCTAATGAAAATGGGAGATTATACAGAGGCCCTGGAAAGTTTCAGACGTTCCATAATGCTAGCGCCTGACAATCCTCTACCATACATGAATAGGGCTGTGATTTATCTTGAAACCGGAAATTATTACGGCGCGCTTAGGGATTATGACAAGGCCCTGCAATTTGCTCCGGATGATACATGGGCCCTTATAGAACGGGCTAAGTTATTTAAATTCATGGGTAGGGGAGATAAGGCGCTGGAAGATCTCCACAAAACCCTTGAAATTGACCCGGAGAATACAGAGGCCCTTTTGCTTAGAGGTAGCCTATATTATAATGATGATCAATTGGAGCGAGCCATTAAAGACCTCACTAGGGCAATGGAGCTGGCGCCGGAAAATCCTACAGTCTATCAACTCATGGCTGAAGCTCTAAAAGTCAAAGGTAAAAACGGCCGAGCCCTAAAAATGGTAGCTAAGTCCCACAGCAGAGATCCTTATTATGTCCCCGCTTATGTGACCCAAGCCGATATATACCTGGCTGAAGCTCATGTGGAAAGCGCTGTGGAGGCTTATTCAAGGGCCTTGAATATAGACCCGGATCATTTGCAGGCTCGTTTAAAAAGGGCAAAGGTGTTTATTGAAATCGGAGAAACCCAAAAGGCTATTGAAGACTTGAATCAAGCCGCAAGGGTTAATCCATACAGCGGAGAGATTTATATGTTAAGGGCCGGTTGTCACAAATTATTGGGTAATGCTGAGAAAACCCGACAAGATCTATGGAAGGCCCGGGTATTTGCCCATAGATAGAGTTTTGGGGGAGAGGGCGGCGAAGGTGGAGCGTCCCTCTCCCTTTCGATGAAACCCTATCTTTCGTCTATTACTCTTTTTGCCTTTCCTATACTACGCTCGATTGTATCCGCGGGCATGATAATGACAGGCACGTTTATTCCGATCACTTGTTGTATTTTGGCTGATATCTTTTTGGCGAGTTCGTCAACATTTTGCTGTCCAGCCACGTAAACTTCCTTTTTCGCTTCGCATTCGACAGCTATTGTATCTATGTATCCTTTCTTTCCAAGACGAATCTGGTAAATCGGCTCTATTTCCCTGAATTCAACTAGCACGGACTCAACCTGTGATGGAAATACGTTAACACCGCTGATTATCATCATGTCATCAGATCGTCCAAGTATTTTATCCATTGTCACAAGGCTTCTGCCGCATTCGCACTTGTCTCGTCTCAATGTACAGATATCTCTGGTTCTATATCTAATCATTGGCATGGCCCTGCGTTGAAGTGACGTGAAGATAAGCTCTCCCTCTTCACCAAGACCAACGGGCGTCAAGGAGGCGGGATCGACTATCTCAGGCAATACATGGTCTTCATTAATATGGATCTTATAATATTCACAAGTGAACGATACGCCCGGCCCCATGAGCTCGGTCAGCCCATAATGCTCATACGCGTGCATTCCACCTCTTGCCTCTATATCCACGCGCATTTCATCGGTCCAGGGCTCCGCGCCAAAGTGACCTGTCTTGAGATTGGAATTTTTAATATCAAAGCCCATTTTTTCGGCCTTCTCTATTATGGTCAGACAATATGAGGGCGTGCAGCAAAGGGCGTTGGTTCCAAAGTCCTTAATTAGCATAATTTGACGCTCGGTCATTCCCGCGCCTGAAGGCACTATTGCGCAACCTATTTTCATGGCGCCTTGAAGGAACCCCAAACCTCCTGTGAAAAGACCCATGCCATAGGCGTTTTGCAGAATTGTGTCAGGCCTGACTTCTTGGGCCCAAAGACCTCTGGCCATACAATCTGTCCATTGCGCTAAATCGTCCGCGGTGTACGGCCCTGTTATGGGTTTGCCAGTGGTGCCGGATGACGCGTGGATTCTAACAACCTCGGACATTGGCGTGGCGCACAGACCAAAAGGATAATTGTCCCTGAGATCCGTTTTGACTGTAAAAGGAAACTTGGATATGTCTTCCAACTTTTGAAAGTCCGCTGGTTTCACACCTTTTTCATCAAACGCCTTTTTATAAAAGGGAACCTTATCGTAAACCCACTGCAGGGTGTTTTTTAAATTTTCGGTTTGAAAGGCCTTCATTTCGCTTTCAGCCATAGTTTCGATTTTCTCGTCCCAGAATTTCTTGGCCATGGGGTTCCTCCTAGGAATTGGGATGTATTACATTTTTACAGTGACGTGAAATATGGTTGGACCAATATGATTACAAAAATATTGAATCCATCGTCGTGTGTCAAGGCAAAATATGTGATGATCTGAGGATCTTAGCATGACAAAATCCATGTTTGGCAATATAATCGAACTGCGCCAAAAATCCTTTAATAACAGTATCAGAAAAACATTATAATGGGGCTGGGTTTTTGCGTAAATAGGTTCAGGATACTGAACTAATAAAATTACTAATATACGCCCCGTCAATCTTTTCGATGCGCCAATTCATAATAATAAGGGCTATAGACCCAGGTTCGAGGTATAGTTTAACCAAAGGCCTTGTTGATTGATACATCATGCACAGTCATTATGGAGGACCATATTATGGACCCATGGGCCAGGTTTTCCAAAAATTGGAATATCTAGGGATTTATTCCAAACGGTTCAGTGGATTCAAGCCTTACATCAGGTGAACCCGACAATCCACGAATCCTGAAAGTGGTGGTTAGTATCTTCCCATCCTTTGTGATAAGGTTACCGAATAATCCTGAAAATATCTTATCAAATCCCACTAAAGGGGACACATGAACCAAGAAATCCACACGGTCTTCACTGGTAATGTACATTCCGGACGCGCTTATTCTTGCCGCGTCTGAAAATAGATTGAAATCATATATTTTCCATTTGTCATCAAAGAGGCTCATACGCCAACCCATTGCTTCGTATGGCAAGCCATTGGCAAGAACATCAGGCAGTCTACCGCTCAATATTGAACCCAGGTTTAGCAGGGAAAAGATTTTGGAGAGTATCTCAAACTTGTATATGATTCCGTCCTTGGCTCTCATTGATACCTTACCGGTATAATAAAGCCCATTATTGAAGGTCCTATCTTTCGTAAGACGCCATTCAACGTTCCCTGAAGCCCGGACGGTTCCATTGACACTAACCCGCTCCGGATCAGCCAACATTAACTTGGCAAGGCTCATGGAATATCCGTTGAAATTGATTTTTACCGGTGTAATGGAATCTCTTCTTATATCTATTTCCGACTCTCCACTTATCTCTCCATTAGCAAATTCAGCGGACCAACTCTCCACTTGGGCCGTACCTTTTCTAAAAGGTAGGTCAACTTTAAGATTACCAAACTTGTGCCCGTAATAATATCCTTTTTTAACCAGTAAATTAATGTTCCCAGTTGATCTGGCCAACATTCGGATACCTGCGTTCTCAGCCAACCACTCTCCCCAAGTTTGAGGATCTTCGTACCCCTCAGGCGCGACAAAATCAGAAAAATCCATGTAAGAAAAAACTATATTGCCGGATATTATAGGCTTATCAAATCCTCTGATGGCAATGAGCCCCATGAATTCAGAATTTCCCACAGAGCATTTATCAAATTTTATATTAAAAACCTGTCCGGAAATCTTTATCTTACCAGTAAAGCCTTTGACTGGTTTGTAAAAGAACGGGGCAAAAACCGAAACATAATTTAAATCTATGTCTGAATTAATGGTAAAAGGCTCTCTCAAGCCAGGGGAATATTTGACAACAGCATGCCCATCTATTCTACCACCTGGCTTTAAATCCAAATCCGAACTGATAAATGGCCGCAAAGCCGATGTTGGAACTCCCCGGGGTGGAAGGTGAAACACTAAACTGGTTTTTCCGGTTCTTTGAACACGACCTTTTGCTGATACTCTAGCCCCATTGCCAATCAGGTAAGCCTCTTCCAAATTCGTTACGCCATCTCTAAAAAAACCTGAAATTTCAACTGTGAGAGGAATACCAACTCCTTTTTTAATATACTGGCCATAGGCTAATAGATTTCTTATGAGATTAACTTTTCCTGAGAATTCGATCTTCTTAAAATCTCCCCTTAAATTCAGTTGAAAGGGTAATTGATTTTTTATCAATAATGTCTTGGGCGCAAGATTCATTTTCCTAATATCCCACGGATGCGCCCCGCCTTTTAATGTAAGATTCAAGTTCCGCAGGGAGGCTGATCCGGACATCTCAAATCTTGAAGACCCGAACTTGCCGGTTATCTTTGAATTAGATAAACTGCGTTCCTCGAATTTCAGGGCGCCATGAATTTCACTTAAGCTAAGGGGGACGCCATTCAATTTGCAGCCAAATCCCACTAATTCCACATCACCCCTTATACCTGGATCAGCGGTGGGGCCGATTACCCTGAGTGTCATGGATAGCGCGCCTTTAGGTTTATGAACCTTCTTTATCCATTTCGGTATGTAGGGAAAAACCGACATTGATGCGAGGATCGGATCCAAATCAGCGCCAGTGGCCGCTAGTGACAAATATAAATTACAATTGGGCTTGCCGCGTAGATCATCTATCCATCCATTGATAACAATGGGCGATTTTCCCAACGTTAATCGAACATCAGTGAACTTAGCTTCATCTAGGTTTAAATCAATGCCTCCGCTTGCGTTCTTAATGGGGACTCCCAGTCCAGGAGCAAATCCGGATACATTGTCCATAACTGCGGCCAGGGCCAGAGCGCCCTCAAATCGGGGTTCTTTTGATAATCCTTTTATCCTGCCGGACCATGCGCCTCCTCTAATGAGTATTCTTCCATTTAGTCCGGCTTGGGCGAGCTTTTCCCTATCCTCAGGTTTTAGAAGCTTTATGGGCGTGTAAGGGGAAATTTTATTCAAATCAATGTTGGCCGCAGTCACAGTTATTGAGGCCGCCACTTCATCTTTACTAATATGAGATAATTCCGCCTTTAAAGAAGCGTTTAAACCCGGAAAATCCAATTCTGAAATCTCAACTGACACTCTCTTGTCAAATATACTTGCTTTAAAAGCTGTTCTTAGATTAGGCAACTCCACATCTGAAAAATAATAGGGACCGGCTTCCAGTACAGCCTTGCCTACGTACAATCTTCCACTGATTTGACCTTTGGAGGTTGATCCACTCACTGAAGCGGATAAATTGACGAACCCATCTGATAAAAAGGATGGCTTATCAAAATAGTCCAAAATAAAATTGATCAATTCAATGGGCGCCCCTCTTATTTGGATATCAGCTTTGCCCTCTATTGGAGAGGTAAAGATACCTAGTGAAGACAAAGCCCCACTAATTTTGAACTTTCCAGTGGAGTCTTTTTCAGGGTTGTTTCCTGTAAAAGAAAACTCTTTCACATCATATGGCGATAATTCTTTGGCAATCAACGCGCCATTTGTGAAAATGGTCTTTTCGGCGTCTGTATTGGTG
>CAZFJT010000080.1:0-9258 GCA_964519135.1 uncultured Syntrophales bacterium
GGAGGTGGGAATGAAATTACATTTCATTCCGTGTTTTATTTCGAGAATCACTATAAACCAGTATTTTTGGAATTATTTCCATTGCCTGGAAGCGCCCCTGCCCATTGACCGATTGGATCAACCAATCTATTTAGGTCCATGGTCCTCAAAGCAACCATAAGACTGCCACGGATCACGGCTTTTAAGCCTATATTTATATGATCAATATTTTAAAAGATAATCATAGGTCTCTTAAGATCCATCCCCACTGAGAGGATCCCTTGAGTTTTTTGTGGAAAAAACGTCCGCAACTGGATCTTTTGTTTTGGTTAAAGCTTCAATATTTCTTTCATTTCCTTTTTTGTCCACGGCCAATTCGGATTCTTGGCTTCCCAGAATAAATCCAAGACCTCTTCATCTTTTAACATACCTTTTTGTTTCAGAAGCTTCAAAGTGGAAATAAGGAGTCTTTCCACATCAAAATCCAGCCCTGAAGTAGATTGTGTGAATTTATCCAATTTTCGCGTCCTCCATAGAAGGTTCCATGTGATCTTCGGACAATTGGGGAAATAAAGACCAACAGGTTGTGGGATTATCAGCGATAAGATTGTGGCGATGAGCGCAAATATTCCTTCAATACTTCCATCGCGTCAGCAGTGGGATCCAGAAAACTGATCCCAACCATAAAATTATCCCCATCACTGGTGAGTCTTCTTTCATACCAGTCAACTTGGGCCATCAGTTCAAGTGTACGGAACTTGGTTCCCAAATCCAATGATATCTCCAGCATGTTCCTGGCGTAGCTATTCTCAGTAAAAGAAAGATGAAATCCATCTTTCTCCATACTATCAACCCCGAATACCAATCCTACCGTATTAAGGGCCTTTGTAGCGGCTTTTTGTTCCTTTGATCTCTTGGAGGGATCCAGGCCGTTTATAATAACGTATTTAAACGGAACAATTATATCCGCGGTCATTATGGCCGCTTTTTTTCCTTTGATCTTTTCTGTCATTTAATTTACCAAGTATTTTATCCAGGTTTGTTGGTCAGGTCCTTTTGATAAAAATTAGTCCTTAATCCATTTTGCCCATATATCAAATTATGCCTCAATAGTTTTATTTGTCCAGTAATAGCCTATGACTCAGCGTGAAAAAGGGATTTTTCCAGGATCTCTATTATAGTGTGGCAAATGATTTCATGGGTCTCCTGGATTCTTGCCGTTGAAGCGCCATTTACGGGTAGATAATGGTCACAGGCCATTTTCATGGGTTTTGTTTCACCTCCACCCAAACCCACTGTAATCATATTCTTAGTCTTTGCGGCCTCAAAACCTCTAATCACATTCCTTGATGATCCTGAAGTGCTTAGTCCCAAAGCAGCGTCCCCTTCACTTCCAAGGGCTTTTATTTGTTTTGCGAAAATATCGTCATAATCATAATCATTTGCTATTGACGTGAGCACGGAGGTATCCGTTGTTAGAGCAATAGCTGGAAGAGGCCTTCTTTCCACCATATATCTGTTTATGAACTCAGCGGCCATATGTTGCGCGTCAGCCGCGGAGCCGCCATTGCCGAATATAAATATAGTGTTTCCACGCTCTATAACGCTCGTGAGAATCTCAACCACCTGAACAAGATCATCCAGGCTCTTGGCCAGGAAATTGTCCCTAACGGTAGCGCTTTCCGAGAATATGCCTATAATAGTATCTTTCAAATTGCGGTCCATTTATGCATGGGCTTGCCCCTACCCAAGGACTTACAATCATATCCCCGGTTAATTTCTACCACATCTTGAGTCAATTATGAATATAAAAGCAGTTCTGAATTTGCTGCCCAGAGGAATTAGATACCTGGCGGATAGGGCGTCCAGGATCTCAAGCGCGTAACAATTTTATGCCGCGGCGCCGAATATACCAGAGCCCCATGAAGTTGGCGTCAAAATATTCTTAATTTGCGAAGCCCATGATTCTGGGTAACCAAAGCGCCAGATTTTCGGAATATGTCATCAAAAGAAGAACCGCTATCTGGATAAAAATAAATGGTAGAACCGCCTTGGACACATATATTAAATCCTTGTTGGCTATTGCCCCTGTTATGTAAAGGCTCACTCCCATTGGAGGCGTGCAGTACCCTATGGCCAGATTCAGGGTCAGGATCAATCCGAAGTGCATCGTATCTACGCCAAAGGCGCCGAGCATTGGCAAGAACACTGGTCCAAGGATCATCGTCGCGGATATTATGTCCATGAACATTCCAACAACCAGTAATAATCCATTCATGGCCAGCAGGAAGACAATCGGTGATTGAATGGCCGCAAGAACCGATTCGGTGATTTTACCCGGAATATTTTCAAGAGTCAGAAGCCTGCCAAAACAGGTGGCGCCTGCAACAATTATCAGAAGTGTGGCTGAGGTCACAGCCGAAGATACGGTTATTTGCTTAACCTGACTAAGCTTCATGGATTTGTGAATGAACAATTCCACGAAAAACGCGTAAACACAAGCCACAACAGCGGCCTCGTTAGCTGTGAAAGCCCCTGAGAATATGCCGCCGAATATGATAACAGGCAGCATCAAAGACCAAAATCCCTCTTTGAGGATCGCGACCACTTCCCAGGCTGATGGGACAGGCATGCGGACTATTTCTTTTTTATTTCGGAAATAAAGATAAGAATAAACACAGGTCATCAACATGATCAAAATGCCCGGGACAAAACCTGTTATAAACAAACCCTCCAATGATACATTGCTGATCATGCAGTAGAGAATCATACCTATACTGGGAGGAATGATCACCCCAAGATTCGGTGATGTTGTCATTATCCCTATTGCGTATTTCTGGGGATATCCGTTTTCTATTAGGGCCGGTATCATGAATCCGCCCAACGCGACCACTGTGGCCACTGTAGAGCCCGATATCGCGCCGAACAACCCGCAGGCGAGCACACCGGCCATCCCGAGGCCTCCAGGCAACCAACTCACCAGGACATTGGCCACTTTGATGAGCTTTTCCACTATGGAGCCCGTGGTCATTATATTCCCACATAATATGAAAAAAAGAACCACAACCAGGGCAAAATTGTCCAGACTCCTGAACAGGGTTTGCGCCAGCAGGAGCAGAGGCAAATCCGTAAAAAGCACGAATCCCATCACAGCCGTAAAAAACAGGCACATAAAAACAGGGATATAGCTGGCCATGCAGCCTAGAAGTATCAAAAGAATAATAATATGGCTCGTCTCCATGGTTGCGCCTCTCCTGAACCCTTTATGGTCTTTGTGTTTTATAAATGACCATGTTGCCCGGTAATTTTATCAGTCTCTCATTCTTCAGGTTTGGTCAAAAAATGTTCGTGGACATCCTGGTAAATCACCTGAATGGTCCTCAGCAGCATTGTCAAACCCATAACCGGTAGTATTGCATAGAGATATACCAAAGGGATTTGCAGAATAATGGTTTTCTGATTGGTAGCTACCTGCAAGGCGGCCATTTGATATCCGTAAAAGAGCATCATAATGGCGAAAATCATCGTGACCAGATTGCTGAAATAGGTCAAAGGGAGGTTCAGCTTTGGGACCAATTGCACCAGCGCGTCTATTTTGATCATTTGTCGCGTTTTCACCGCTACCCCGCAACCAATGAACGTAGTATAGATTATGACCTCTCGAACAAGCTCTTCGGACCAGGCCAGGGTGTAATTGAATCCGTATCGTAAGACCACATTGAAAAACAGGGCTATCAACGCCACCATAACGCTTATGAACAGAGTCCACTCTTCCAGAAATGTCAGGACTCTATCGATCACATTGATAATCTTTCCGAACATGCGCTGATTCCTTCGAGTCTTGGACGGATTGGGCCCAAAAGAACTATTTTTAGGCCCTGATGAGTGGAAATAGAATCTACATTTCCATAGCGCCTTAGGGCTAAAGAGGGATCGCTGCAATTATCACAACGATCCCTTTTTGTTGCGCCTCTTAACTTATCGGTTGGAAGGGCCTATGGGCCCTTTAAGTATTAATGCTCGTCTTACTAAGGCTTATAGCCCATATAGTCTTGGACCTCTTTGAGATAATCCTTGGGCTTGTAACTATCACCATCATAAATTTTGTTGATCTCAGCCGCGTATTCCTTATGAACCGCGTCACCTTGTTTCTTCAATGTGGCCAAGTCTTTATCAGGCAGGGTTATGAACTCGATTCCGTTCTTCTTTGCCGCCTCTATCTGATCTGTTTCCTGTTGCTTGGTTTGCTTACGTATATCAGCGCAGACATCATGGACAACTTCCTTGAATGTCTTTTGCAGGTCTTCTGGCAAGCTGTTGAACCAGGCTTTGTTAAAGATCCAGATAAATAGACCCTGGGCGTAATTCACATAAGTGTAGTATTTACAAACTTCGAATTTCTTGGTGATATTACAGACCATAGGGGTATGATCCAGACCGGTAATGACACCCTGTTTCAGCGCCACAGGCACATCGGGCCAGGGCATAACAACAGCGTTCAGACCCCATTGCTTGTAAAGTAACTGATTAACTGCGGCCTCAGCGGTCCTGAACTTGATCTTCTTGGCGTCTTCCAGGTTTTTCACAGGGGAGGTTGTCGCCCATCCATAGTTTCCATAACCAGTTATGTCCAGTCCCATTATTCCCTGGTGGTCCATCGCGTTCATGAAATGATCGAAAAGCTTTCCGCTTCCCACAAATTTATCCAGCTTATCAAAGGAATTAACCAGGAAGGGAAGGTTAATGAGACCGAACCTCGGCCCGAGGTTTGTCGCAGCCACGGAGCTAACCCCCATGCCCTGTATTGCGCCCATTTGAAGTTGGTTGAGGACTTCCACCTCTCCTCCCAACATGGAGAAGGGTTTGAAATCTATATAAATCTGACCATCGGTCCTTTTCCAGAGTTCGTCCCTGATGGCGAATCCAGCGTAAACGCCCTTGATAACAGGGTGCGACACATTGGAGACAATACATTTATACTTCGCGCCTGAAGGGTCAAAGGCCGGTTTCCACTTGTCCAGCGACGGAGCTGCGGACATTGCGGGCCCTACTATAAACCCCATGCTTATCAAGCACGCTAATACGATGATTGCCCATTTTGCTCGTTTCACCTCAACCTCCTTGTTTGTTTTGTCTTGATCACTAGGTTGACAAGTTCCCCACTCGAAGAGCCAAATCTGACTCAAAGCAAAATACCGCTAAATTGCCATTGTAGTCAAGGGAAAGATCTTGTTTTTGTTCAACCAGCCGAACTTTCGACATTAGAGATTTAACTGATGTCTCATTTTTGTCAACTGACCGTTCAGCCACTTATAAAAGCATTTCTCCACAACTGATTCACCTGAAAAATATCTGGCGAGCTCAAAAAAAACAATGTTGAGCAATTTTTTCATATAATTGGCCCAAGTCAGCTTGTAAAGACAGGTTCCTCTTGGCGCCCCCCTGCAACGCGAGGGATAATAAAAAATTTTATAGTTCATGATACTGAATTATTTTCCTGATTTTTGTCCGATGATTTCTTGACAATTAGTTTCTTAGCAAATAGAATTTTAAAGGGTCTTAGCGTAGGCGTGATATCCATGCGGTTTTCTAGAGACCACAAACATCCCATTCAATAATGGAGCATTGATTTATGAGCGATAAATCATACTTGGCGGGCAAGGCCATACTCGCTGTTGATGACGAGCCTGATATGCTTGAATCCATTGAGGATATCCTAGAGGATTCCAAAGTGGACACTGCAGGTGATTATACCAGCGCATCTGAAAAGCTTAAGAACAACCGCTATGACCTTGTTATTCTGGATATCATGGGAGTAAATGGTTTAAAGTTACTGGAAGAATCAGTTGATAGAAATTTTCCCACTGTAATGCTGACCGCGCACGCTATTAATCCTGAAACCCTTGTGACATCCATTAGAAAGGGCGCAATTGCATACCTTCCAAAAGAAAAGTTGCCTGAATTGGATGAACTTCTGACTTCCCTGTTCAAGGCCCACGAAAGGGGAGAACCCCCTTGGAAGATACTCTTTGAGAAATTGGGAGACTTCTTTGATGATCGCTTTGGACCAGGTTGGAAAAAGAAGGAGAAGTCATTCTGGAGCGAATTCGACCGCACTTATGTGGTGAGCAAAGGAATCCAGGAGCGGCTCATGCATGATGAAAGAATTACCAGAAAAGGTATTTGACGGAAGTCGCGCCTTTTAGGCTTACTTGATATTCCCCCACATCATTATTGATTACAATCCGTAAGACTGATAAAAGATTTCCGGGTTTATGTACAGTTCTTGACGAGACCCAAATCCGCAGACGATTTCCTGGTCTGTGTTCCCGGAATCTGTGGAAACACCCAATAAATTTCAGGATAGGTATAAAATGGCCGAAGAAAAATGGGATATGCGCAAGGTGCGGGAAGAAATTTATGACGCCCGCGTTAAGTTGTTTGTTGTAAACAAAGTTATGGAGGCTGGAAACATCAAGCCTGAAGATGAGCCTGAATGGGTTTTGGTGATAAAACCTTTGCTGGACGATATCTTGGAGAACGCAGGTAAGCTTAAGGAAATATTTGAAAAAGGTTAATGATGATTTTCCGAGAATTCCATAAACCTTCAATCTTTGAACATTACAGACAAGCGCGATAGGTACCGCATCACATGATTGATGAAAAATTCAAACTTACCGCATTATCCAAAACTTCCGGTTGAGCCGCGAAAATAGGTCCAGGGGACCTGGATCAAGCCCTGTGCGGACTGGACATTCCTGTTGATCCCAATGTGCTCACAGGAGTTCAGGGATCAGAGGACGCGGGTGTGTACAGGCTCACCCAAGACATGGCCGTTGTCCAGACAGTTGATTTTTTTACGCCTATAGTTGATGACCCGTTTATATTTGGTTGCGCTTCAGCCGCGAACTCATTGAGCGATGTTTACGCGATGGGGGGAAAGCCCATTACAGCCTTGAACATAGTTTGCTTTCCCCTTATTAAGCTGCCCATGGATTATCTGAAACAAATCCTGGCCGGGGGACTTTCAGCAATGAAGGAGGCTGGTACGGCCCTGGTGGGAGGCCATAGCGTAGAGGATGACGAGCCCAAATACGGGCTTGCCGTCACAGGCCTTGTTCATCCTGAGAAGATTATGACCAACAGCGCCCTTGAAATCGGAGACAAACTCATACTTACAAAGGCCCTTGGGACCGGAATTATAGCTACCGCCTCAAAGGCAGACCTTGCGTCAAAAGAGACAATGGACTCAATGGCAAGTTCCATGTGTCAATTGAATAAGACCGCTTCAGAAGTGGCTGTTGAAATGGGGGTTAAGGCCTGCACGGATATTACGGGGTTCGGATTGGCCGGTCATCTCACTGAAATGGCCAGGGCAAGCAGGAAAAGGGTGAAGTTGAACGCGAATTCAGCGGCATTGCTCCCCACCGCGATCGATCTTGCCTCAATGGGAATGATCCCAGCAGGCGCGCACTCAAACAGACAATTCTTTCAAACATGGATATCAATTGCCAATGACCTGAAACCTGAGATTATTGATCTTATGTTTGATCCCCAAACTTCCGGCGGTCTATTGATCGGCGCCAGGGCTGAGATCGCGGAAGACTTGGTCTCTGAACTGCTTTCAAGGGGGGTGGAAAAATCAGCGATCATTGGAGAAGTAATATCTGAGGATTCAGAAGGATCTGTGGAAATTGAGCCCTGACGGATAATAAATTGACCTATGTCTATTAATTTGACCCAAAGGCCCTCTATTGGGATTTAAGCCCATATTGGCTTATTCCAGGGGCGGCGCTCCCAGGTGAAAATCGAATAGAGCTATTGTATCCCCTGTCATTCTTTCATCCAATATCTGGACATAGTATCGCTTATTGTTAGGCCCCGCGCGAAATAACACGCTTCGATCCCCACCTTCTGCAACCTCTATATCCCATGAGCTGATTTGGTCCCACTGAAATTCATAGGAATGAAAAAGGTTTTTATGGAAAACCCCCTTTGTGTTTATCACTGTTTTCATCGAATGTGACCAGATGAACAACAGCAAGAACAATGATATGAGAGCAATAAGCACAATCCTGGGTAAGAATGGACCGGTGGAAAAAAAAATCAACCATATATTCGCAATCAAAAAGGTCGCCCCCAAGATCAATGGAAACACCAATTCCACGGGCCTTTTCTTCAAAGTGATCGAATCAGGAATCGTTTTGGATGAATATTTTTGCATTTGATCGGTCATAGTTCATTTAGGGATTAAGCTCCTTAATGGCTTAGTTTAATTATTATCCCGCACGGTTTCAAAATAGCTGGATTATCACACTTGAGAGGCTTTCCATAATCTGTCCTTACTCACTCCATGATATACAATGTCCCACGGCAATGTCTCTTCAAAGGATCTTTGTCTTGTAACATAGAAATCCATTGTAAGCCCCTCTGTTTTAAGGGCCTGGGACCACTTTTCCCCTGATATGGCCTTCAGCGTAACCTTGCTGAGCCTCCTGTCACCTCTGGATAGCAGGGCTTGAATAGCCGCTTCTTTTATAGATTCGATCCTGAGTTTTATATTGGGTTCTTTCAGTAATCTCTTTCTCACTATCTTGGCCCGTTTATCCATTGTTGTTTGGTCCTCCATTCGCGACCATTGAAAGGGAGTCCAAGGCTTTGGGACAAAGGGATTTATTTGCACTGAAAGCCATCCTATGCGACCAATAGGTTTAGAGGCCTCCAAAAAAGCCTCTTTGCATTCTAAAACAAAATCTATGATATCCTGGAAATCCTGGTCCGTCTCAGTTGGAAGCCCCATCATGAAATAGAGTCTCACATTGGGAATTCCCGCCTTAACCAGCCGGTTGATAAGCTCGATAAATCTCTTGGATGGAATATTCTTACCCATGAGCTTTTTCAATCTTTCCGAAGCCGCCTCAGGAGCGAGTGTGGCGGTTCTTTGCCCAGACCTTGCCATGAGTTCGATTATTCTCTGGGTCAGGCCTTCTGGCCTAATGGAAGAAAGGGAGAACTTTCCGCCTTTTTCTATTATATGATCAAGGATATGCTCCAACTGGGGATGACCGGCCAGGTCGGACCCAACTATGCCCACAGTGCGATTATTGGCTATTGCTGAGTCGACTTCACTTATAAAGCTCTCAAACTTTCTATATCGAACAGGGAAATGAATCCAGCCCGCCGCGCAGAATTTACACCCCCTTGAGCATCCCCTGTTTGTCTCCACAAGCAAGTTTGCGCCGAACTCAGCTTCTTCTGAGAAGACCGTGGATATCGGAA
>CAZFJT010000081.1:0-9216 GCA_964519135.1 uncultured Syntrophales bacterium
AAACCTCCCCCATCGTGATTCCAAATGCTTATGGCGCCCACGGTGAGCGCTTACAGATAATTTAACGCATATGAAAAATTCCCTGATTGTGTGGAAAACCCGTTTATTGTATCTTTAGATCATGGATCGTGAATTCCAATGTCCATCTTGCGGCGCGGGTCAGGTAGTCACAAACCCTGGAATTGTGATGAAAGTTTGTGACTTTTGCAATACCTCCATGTACTGGGACAAGGATTCCGCGTTAAGGGCCGGCATAAAATCATTGGATCTGCCTGCGTCTGACAGGTTCAAGGTCGGGGGGGCAGGCAAACTGGGAGGCAAGAGCTTTTCTGTTCTTGGAAGACTCGTTTACCAGCATGAAAGTGGTCAGTGGAGTGAATGGTTCATAGAGTTTGGAGACGGAAAAATACTATGGCTCACTGAAGACGAAGGTGAACTCTTCCTTGAGAAGCCTGTTGAACTGAATGTCCCTGTTCCGGCCTTTGAAGAGCTTGAACCGGGCATGACGATTAATATCAATGACAAACCCGGAATTGTGGAGGAGTTGGGACAAGCCACCTGCATTGGCGGAGAGGGACAGATCCCATTTCAGATCGAGCTGGGAGAAGTTTATCCGTACGCGGATGGTTCAGGTCCTGCAGGTGACTATTCATTCGGCTTGGAGTACGACAAGGATGGTAATCAACCAACCGCTTTTCTAGGAAAAATACTTTCTGTCAATAAGAGTAAACAGGAAAAGGCCGGATACGCGGCCAGGGCAAAGACCACTGAAACCATAAGATGCCCTTCGTGCGGGAGCCCATATGAAGGCCCAAAGACTGATTCCACAGAGATGGTGGTTTGCCAATCGTGCGGTTCAACACTTGAGCTTGAAGAAGCTGAAGCTAAGCTGGTGGGCAAAAACCAGGGCAAGCAACCGTGGTTCACTTTTACAATAGGAACGAAGATAAAGCTTGAGGGCGTGGAATACCAGGTAATGGGAAGGTTGTTCTACGTTGAATACGATGAAGGTTTTGAATACCCTTCCACTGAGTATGTTCTATACGAGCCCGACAATGGATATCTCTGGCTTTCAGAAGAAAATGGGCACTATACCATAAGCCGCCCTGAGCACACAGCCGCGCATTTCCCGCCGATAGAGGTTCCAAAGGCAAAGGTCAGGCATGGAAAGGATAATTACCAATTCTTTGAATCAGGCCTTGTGACCCTTAGGTGGGTGGACGGCGCTCTACCTTGGCGGGCAAAAGTCGGAGAAGAGACCAGGTACAGATATGCGATAAAACCTCCGGACTATGTTGAGCAAGAGATCACCGGAAATGAGATGGAGCTCTTTAAGGGCAGATACGTCGGCAGAGAGGAGATGGAAGCCGCTGTTGGCGAAGAAATCAATCTTCCCAAGGCCAGGGGTGTGTATTCATGCCAGCCCTATTTGAGGCCACAGTGGTTGAAGGGGTGGACCTGGTTAGGACTTATGTTTCTTGTGTTGAACATAGCGCTGTTCTTTGTGAGCATGGCAATGGATAAAGACTACCTGATCCTTGATGAGGATATCCCCTTTGAGCAGTACAGCAAAGAGCATTTGACCCAATCTTTTCTTATCGAGGAACCCAATGAAATAGTGAGAGTTCAGGGCGCTGCGCCTTTGAGGAACTCTTGGGTGGCCCTGGACATTGCCCTGGTAGATGAGAACGACGCTGTTAGGAGCGAGTTTTACGACGAGGCGTCGTACTATTACGGAAGGGACAGTGAGGGGAGCTGGACCGAGGGTTCCAGATACTTCACAACATATTTCAAGGTCCTGGATCCAGGAGAGTATAGGATCCTTGTACATGGAACCGGCGGGAGCGGATATAATGGTCCTGCAAAAAGGGAGCCTGTGAATATTAAGTTGTTCTCAGGCGCCACCGTGTCCTGGTACTTTATCCCCATGATGGTTATATCAGTGATTATCGCCATAATAGCGCCGTTTCACAAGTTTTCGTTCAACGCTAGAAGATGGCAAAGTGTTGTGGAAGATGATGACGATTAGTAGAGATACAAAGGAACCATAATGAAGGGTCTTTTTATCAAATTGATCATTCTGGGCATACTGACCATGGGCACGGTGATGGCCATTGGAGGTTCCTTCAAGGGCTGGTATTTGCCTGAGCAATTGGAAAAGCCTGTGAGCTTAAGGGACGGCTCCACAAGGTCCGGCGCAAGGGCGCTTGGGTACTACTTCATTGGTAGAAGCCACATGGGTGGAGGTTATAGGGGTGGAAAATAAAGAGACCCAAATAATCTCCACATAGATTGGCGCCCAAGAGGGTTAATGATATATCAAGCCGCATAAAATGAGCTTTAGGGTATTTTACCCAGGAGAGAACAATGGAATCCATTTATCATGATCTTAGACCGATGGTTATGCTGAGCGTGCTTATTTACTCGCTTATTGGTTTTATTATTTTTCTTTTAGCCCTTTTCATTATGGACAAGTTGGCGCCCTTTTCCATGCAAAAGGAAATAGAGGATGATCAAAATACCGCGCTGGCTATTATTATGGGGTCGGTCTTCATTGCTTTGGCGATAATAATACAAGCGGCAATGAGGTGATTTGTTACTCAATCTTCCAGTGAATGGCCGTGTCTGAGATTAATTTGGGGAGATCCGACTAAATGGCGGCTTTGCAACCCATGAAATTAATCCGGCGCCATATTTCCCACCTTACCCGGTCCGACTATGAGAAATGCAAAGCGCTATATTGATATGACACTGTGATATGCCAAAAACAGGAAACAACGACTTTCCGGGTGTATTCTTATTAGCCGCTGTTTTTGTAATCGCGATTTGCGGCCTCATATACGAGCTAGTTGCAGCCGCTTTGTCCAGTTATCTCCTTGGGTCTTCTGTTACACACTTCTCCCTTGTCATAGGCGTTTTCCTTACAGCCATGGGGTTGGGCTCATATCTAACCAGGTTCATCAGGTCCAGGCTCATAGACGCGTTTGTTGGAATACAAATAGGCATCGGTCTTATCGGAGGATTGTCAGCAGGGATACTGCTTTTTACATTTGCGTTTCTTGACGCGTACACCCTTGTGCTTGTTCTCCTTCTGACCGTTATAGGCGCGCTTGTGGGAATGGAATTGCCGATCCTTATCAGAATTCTCAAAGACACGGCCGCGCTGAGAATTACAGTATCCAATGTCCTCGCCCTGGATTACGCAGGCGCCCTTGTGGCCTCTTGCGCATTTCCCATAATACTCGCGCCGAATCTGGGATTACTTAGAACATCCTTGGTGTTTGGACTGATTAATGTGATTGTGGCTGGAGTGGCCCTGAGGATTCTGTGGAATTTATTGTCAGGAAAATATTACCTAAAGACCGCGGTAATTATATCAGCTATTATTTTGGTGAGCTGTCTGGCCCTTTCCGGAAAATACACCAGCTTAACAGAGGACGCGCTTTATCAGGACGATATCATACTGGCCAAAAGGACAGAGTATCAGCGCATAATCATTACAAGGTGGCGTGATGATATCAGGCTATATATAGACGGTAATCTCCAGTTCTCTTCTGTGGACGAGTACAGATACCATGAGTCCCTGGTTCATCCCGCGGCTTCCGCGGTAAGGGTGTTGAAGAGGGTCCTTATCCTGGGCGGCGGAGATGGTTTGGCCGCAAGGGAGGTGTTGAAATATAAGAATGTTGAGCGCATAGACCTGGTGGACATTGACGGATCCATGGTCGAGATATTTCGAGAAAATCATCTTATGGCTCTACTATCCAATAGGGCCCTATCCGATCCAAGGGTGAATGTTCATATCATTGACGCAGAGAAGTATCTTAGGGACGCAAGCGATTATTGGGATCTCATTGTTATGGATCTTCCTGATCCCAATAATCTATCAGTTGGAAAACTCTATACAAAAAGCTTCTTTAAGCTCGTCTTCAAGAGGCTATCGCAGAACGGCGCGTTGGTAACCCAGGCCACAAGCCCATTTTACGCGCCAGAGGCGTTTTGGTGCATAGCCAAGACCATAGACTCAGTTGGCGCATCTTTGATACCGGCCATTGATCTTAATGTGATCCCTCTGCATGTTTATGTGCCGTCATTCGGGGACTGGGGATTTGTTATTGCCTCAAAAAGGCGTTTTAACACTGATGAGTTGGAGCTGGATGATGGGTTGTCCCTGAAATACCTTGATCAGACTATTTTACCCAAATTATTCGTTTTTCCAAAGGATACCGAGCCAAATAAGGCAATTGACATCAACAGACTGAATGATCAGGCCCTGGTGAAATATTATCAGGAGGGTTGGAGACGATACGGCCCCTAGCAACGGTCAACCCACTTGACCCTAATTGACACGTAATATAGGATTATCAGAGAGATAACCCGGACAAATTCAGGGAGACAACAATATGGCGGACAACATGGAGCAGAATTCGGTGAAGAAGAAAAAATCCATAGCAGCGACCTCTCAGATGAAAAAGATCATGGCAGATCATTTTCTCCAATTGGATGAGGCAGCCAAGAGCGGAAGTCATAAAATAGCGTGGTGTACATCCGTAGGCCCTGCTGAACTACTTCACGCAATGGGGTTTCTGGTATATTTCCCTGAAAATCACGCGGCCATGCTCGGCGCCACCAGAATGGCCACTGACTTCATTCCTGTGGCAAACTCAGTAGGATATTCGCCTGATATCTGTTCCTATCTCACTGCTGACGTTGGAGCTCACCTAAGCAATAAAACCCCTCTTACAAAGGCATATGGTATTGAGTCCATCCCAAAGGCCGATGTTCTGGTTTACAACACCAATCAATGCAGGGATGTTCAGGACTGGTTTTCATTCTATGGCAGGGAATGGGACGTCCCATGTATTGGAGTGCATACCCACAGAAACATCCAGGCTGTGAACCATTACCACATAAATGACTTGGTGGAGCAATTCAAATCCCTGATACCAACCCTCAAGGAAGTCTCAGGCAATAAGTTCGATATTGATCTCCTTAGAGAGAAGGTAAGGCTTTCCCTGGAGTGCACGAAATTATGGCGTCAGGTTTTGGAATGTGGGTCGGCAAAGCCCGCTCCCTTGACTTTCTTTGACGCCACCATCCACATGGGGCCTGCTGTGGTGCTCAGGGGACAACAGGAAGCAATTGACTATTACAATACCTTGTTGGCGGAACTCAAACAGAGGATACAAGATGGAACTCCCGCTGTGGAAGGAGAGAAGCGCAGGGTCTATTGGGAAGGTATGCCTATTTGGGGCAAATTGCGGGATCTTAGCGAGCTGTTCTCTGGTCTTCAAACAAATGTGGTTGCATCCACTTATTGTAATAGCTGGATATTCGACGCGTTTGATCCTGATGAGCCTTTTGAGTCAATGGCAAGGGCATATACCGAGTTGTTCATTGTTAGGGATGAGTCTTACAAGGAAAACTACATGAGGGACTGGATTGAGCGCTTCTCTGTGGATGGAATAATCTTCCATGACGCGAAGACATGTCCCAACAACTCCAATAACCGATACGGATTACCTGAGAGGATGCGTAAGAACCTCGGTATTCCCACATTGACCATAAATGGTGATCTCAACGATCTAAGGCTCTATTCTGAAGAGCAGGCAAAGACGAATATAGAAGCGTTTATTGAGCAGCTCGATGAACAATAGCAATACTAGCGGTCCAGGTGATTTTTTTGCCGGGGTTGATGTGGGCTCATGCACCACAAAGCTCATTTTGCTCAATGATGCGTCCGAGATAGTATCAAGCAGGGTTATTTACTCAGGAACCGATTTTGTGGCCTCATCAGAGCAAGTCTGGGACGAAGCCTTACAAGAGGCTGGTATAACAGGGGAATTGGTTAAAGGGGTGGTGTCCACAGGTTATGGCCGCAAAAGTGTCCCTTACGCGAAAAGGTCCTTAACTGAGATATCCTGTCACGCAAGGGGCTGCCTTTACTATTTTGCAGGCCCTTTGACGATTATCGACATTGGCGGCCAGGATAATAAGGTGATTAAGCTGGACGAGCAGGGAAAGAGGCAAAGCTTTAAGATGAATCGCAAATGCGCGGCCGGCACAGGCGCTTTCCTTGAGGAGATGGCCCTGAGGTTGCGGTTGTCAATTGGAGATCTTGAGAAAATGGCCGGCGCGGCAACGGATGAGGTCGCCCTTGGCAGCTATTGCACAGTGTTTTCTGCCACTGAAGTCTTAGAGAAGATCAAAGCCGGGCACAAGGTTGAAAACATAGTAAAGGGCCTATTCAGATCGGTAATCAAAAGACTGATAGAGATGGACACATTAACAGGAACCATAGTTTTGACAGGCGGGGTTGCCCAGTATAATCCTTATATTGCCGTAATGCTGAAAGATCATGTTACAGGTGAAGTAAAGATTCCACCCAACCCGCAGGTTATGGGGGCATTGGGCGCGGCCCTTTACGCTAAGGAAGATTATGGTCAGATAAAAAGTGAGGAAGTGAACTAGAGTTATTTGAAGGTACTGTTTCTGCTAATCGTCGGTTTCGTTCAGAAATTTTAATGTCCTGGTCTCATGCCAGTATTGTCCTTTATTGCCAAAGGTCATAAAGCCCACATGCCCTCCGTGGTCAGGCTGCTCAAGGAAAAAATAACGGCTACTAAGGGCTTCTTGTACTGGAAAGCACTCAGGGGTTAAAAAAGGATCATCCCTTGCATTGATTAATAGGGTAGGTACCTGAATCTGCGGAATGAATTGTTTTGATGAGGATTTGGTCCAGTAATCCACAGCGTCCGCGAACCCGTGTAAAGGCGCTGTGTACCTGTTGTCAAAATCCTTGAAGTTTTTTATAGAGCTGAAGTCTTTATCGTTAATTTCATTAGGAAATATCCTTGCCTTCTCAGTTACCTTATCCCTTAGCATTCTAAGGAATCTTTTCATATAGATCCTATTTGCCTTGCCGGCGAGTCTTGATGAGCTTGCCGCCAGATCGCAGGGTACGGAAATCGCCACAGCCCTTGATATGAGTGGATGAATTTGCCCGCCTGACTCACCAACGTATTTCAACACCACATTACCGCCGAGGCTGAAGCCTATTAGCGCTATTTCAGATCTGAGGCCTCCATGCTCCACGTCTTTAATAACCGACTTGAGGTCCTCTGTGTCCCCACTGTGATAGAAGCGGGGAAGGCGGTTGGGCTCTCCTCCGCAACCCCTGAAATTCATGGATAGCGCGTCCCAGCCTCCTTTGTTAAGGGCCTTGACCATTCCGAGCATGTACTGCCTTTGGGAATTACCTTCCAGGCCGTGGAGAAGTATTGCCAGTTTAGGGCGTCTAAGGCCGCAATAATCGAGATCAAGAAAATCGCCGTCAGGTGTGTTCAGGCGATATCTCTGGTATGTTGCGCCTGTAATTTTTCTGAACACACTTGGGTATATTGTCTGAATATGCGGGTTGGAGAGAAGAGGCGGCGGTTTGTAACCAGAATCACTTATTACAGGCGACATGGCATTCCCCAAAGATCAATATTGCCATTTAGGGCTTGTCGCGAATTTATATATGATAAGAAAACTATTCGTCAATATTGACGGCGCCCTGATGTAAGATCGCGGGATAATCTCGCCTGACCAGCGCCCCAAGGTAAGATTTAAGTATCCTGTAACCACTGAAATCGCTGTTTGGGATTGCAAAAGGGGATTCCAGTTTCAAAATTCTCTCTGGTTCGAAGAGCAGATTAAGGGTCCCGCGCACACTGTGATAATCCCCATGGGTCTCATCGTTCCCATATTCGTACATAAAAACCAGGGAATTGTCGCAATTTGTCCAGTCAACTCCAGTGGCCCAACCATTTACCCCTGAATCGTCCTCAAGCCTATAACCCTTAAACTTCAACCTCACCGCGCAAGCCAGATCAGCCAAAGGTTGGGTATAACCCAGTTCCGCGCCGATACTAGGTGTCCCTTCCTTTAAGAATTCAGTGAGTGATGATCCGCCTGCGAACAGGTCCCCGTAATAGTTGAGGCTCAAATCTACAACACTGGACCCGGCTATGGTGGAGGCCACCTCAAGACCCGCGCCTGCTGAAGGCCTCCAGGATCGGTTGAACCTGACTCCGTCATAAAAAGTGTTGACACCAACAAGAAGGTCTCTTCTGACGAGCCTCCTGTACCCAACACCTATGGACGCGTGCAACGCCTTGTCAGTGTTGGATTCAAAGTTGGAGCTGAGCTGTCGCCACTCGCTTCTGGATTGCGCGAAAATAGAATCGAATTGACCGGGTTTGAATCTCACCACAAAATCAGTGACAACAGAGCCCTCATTCACACGATCGCCAAAAGTATATGTGTATCCTACTCTAACTGAAGGGGCCTCGATTCCGATGCCATTGACAAACTTGCTGATGTCAGTATCTCTGTTATCAATGGAATCGACGCCGATATCGTCAACAGGATCAAATGCTTGTGGTTGGCCGCGATTGAACCACTGCGGCTCCTCAGTGCTTGGAAATATTGAGGCTTGTGGAAGGGATGTCTGGCAAATGGCCATTGACGGGGCGCATATAATAGGAACCAAGAACAAAAAGGCTAGACCTAAGGCAATGGATATGGACCACTGCTTATAACAGGGCGACTCAGGCCTCTTATCCATGATCCAGTGGCTGAACAAAATCCCTCCAAATAAACCAAAACCTCTCACTATGAAGTCTTTTTGAGGACAGGTTAAAATTAGACTTTCAAAGCGATGGCTAACAAAAAAAACGTAAATGTTTGATTCAACTTCAAGGATATAGGGTGATGGGGGCAATGTCAATTGTAATTGCAATAATATGGAGTTAATTAATAGAGTCCATCAGATGATTCCGGTCGTTAACCACAAGTCTTTTAGGAGGAACTTATGCTGATAAGATAGAATTGCCGGATAATTCAGTGATCGGACGATAAAGGGAATCAGGAAGAATCAATATTGCTTTGAATTAGTGGTCTATATGATATATTATCCAATTACCTTTAAGTTTGGCCGTAAGGGATCTTAAGCCCCAGCGCCTGGTAATGTTATTATGACAGAAAGACTATTTGGAACCGACGGTATAAGAGGCCTAGCAAATGTAGCCCCAATGAACGCTGAGACTGCCTTGAGACTCGGAAGGGCTGTGGCTCAGGTCGCTGGGCCCAAGAATACTGCTGGTAAAAAAAAGATACTCTTGGGGAAAGACACAAGAATATCAGGGTATTTATTGGAGTATGCCCTAACTG
>CAZFJT010000082.1:0-9116 GCA_964519135.1 uncultured Syntrophales bacterium
ACCTTTGAATCGATTAGAATCGCGCCGCCAATAAAGCCTAAATCCTTATAATTAACCAGGGCCTCATATATGGCGGTGTCCTCCTTGCGCAATCCAGGATTGGTCGCGCAGTCCTTTAATTCGCACCATTCCTCTTGCAGCTCCAGAAAAGATTCTATGAGTTCAGGGCTTAAGTCTTTGTATTCATATTCATAATTCTTGGTGAATTTGTTAAGGTGATTCCTTTTTCCATGAAATTTATTGCCAGAGAGATTTATCAGATCAGTTGATCTATAAACATAGTCGCTGTTGTCCCTGTCCTCTTCAAAGGCGTATTTATCACTATCCGCCCATTTATTAACAAAACTCTCTTCAGCTCTGCATATTTCGGGCGCCTTGCAAATCCGCCCAAGAACCTCCATCAGAGCGTCCAGGGCCTCTGACAGATCTCCATTGCCCGTTGGGACAAGTCCGTAGGGGTCCTCACCTTCAGGGCGAAAAATGACCAAAAGATTATCATTCCACACGCGCCAAATGGGTTTATTGGACTTTCGCCACATGAATAGATTTGTAAAGGTTAACTCAGAGGCCTTGGGACCATGAGCCCATATTATGGGATCTATTTGATCTTTATCATTAAGTTCCAATGGTTTAAAAGAATCTATATCTATGGTCATATTTATCCTGACATTAAAGGAAAGTTAAGTTTTAAGGTAATCACTGTTTTTGGTTCTGTGAAACGATCAAGAGGTCTATTTTTTAATGAAATGCTATTGTTGAGCTATCCCGGCCTGGCCTTTGGGAATGGTGAAATTAAAAACAGCTCCTTTTCCCTCTTCTGATTCTACCCATATTTCTCCACCGTGCATATCAACGATTTTCTTCACAAGGCTCAGGCCTATTCCTGTGCTCTCAAAGGTATCCCTTGGGGCAAGGGTTTGGAATATTTGAAATATCTTCTTGTGGTATTTTGGATCAATCCCAGGTCCATTGTCAGCTACACTTATCGTCCAGTTAGATTCATTGTTATCACAAGAGATCGTGATCAATCCTTCTTCTTTATCACAAAACTTCACCGCGTTTCCCAGAAGGTTTTGAATCAATTGTTCTGCCCTGGTCCGCTCGTAATTGGTAATCGGCAGTTGATTCTCCACATGAACTTTAATGTGGGCCGGAGGGGCTATGAGGTCGGTCACCTCTTTCACGACCTTGTTGAAATCCACCACTGATTCCTTTTCCTTTACCCTGCCAAGCCTTGAATACTCCAGTATACCTTCTATCAAGCCATGCATTCTATCCAGTCTGGACTGGAGCATCTTGATCATTTTTTCGCCCTGCTCCCCAAGGGAATCCTTATAATCTTCCCAGAGCCACCCGGCCAATTGGCTTACCGCGCGCAACGGCGCCTTTAGATCATGTGAAACCACATACGCGAATTCTCTAAGTTCCCTATTGGATCTTTCCAACGCCTCTGTTCTCTCGGCCACTCTCTGTTCAAGCTCTTCATTGAATTTTCTGACCTCTTCCTCTGCCTTTTTCCTGACCACTATTTCATTTTCAAGGTTCTTGTTCAGGGCTTTAAGCTCCAATTGGGTGTCAAGGAGTTTTGAGTTTATCATCACCGCATTTTCATATGTGGAGAACAGCAGATTTAGCGCATGAGAAGGCGAAAGGTTAACCGCCCTGTTTTGTCCCCTGAAACTAACCTGAACCTCTTTTAAATCCCTCTCATCAACCGGCTCGGGTTTTGATTCAAGAGTTGCGGCCACCTTGTCCAAGAGAAATTGATCATCCCAAGGTTTTGTAAGGTACGAATCCACCTTTGCGTCAAGGCCTTTCAGGATATCATCCGGATCGGATAATGAGGTGAGCAGTATAACCGGAATTTCCCTGAATTCAGCGCTTTCCTTTATCGAGTTGGTAAGTTCATAGCCGTTCATCTCAGGCATGACTATATCGCTGATTATTAGGCCCGGTTTTTCTTCACCCAGCAATTCCAGGGCCTCCTTGCCGCAAGTGGCCACTATAACCCTGTAACCATTCACTTCCAATAGATGCTGAAGAAGAGCGGCCTGGGTCGGACTATCTTCAACGATCATTACAACGCCTGATTTTTCGCGATTCGGTTCTTCCGGGTTCATTTATGCCAGCCTGTTACAACCAATTGTTTTTCGGTGTCGGCGCTGATAATATTATGCTCCAAGCGTCAATTTTTCAAGCAATTCAGCAATTTCCAGGGGAGCGGCCACATGCTTGGCCGCGCCCAATGATATCGCGTTGCCGGGCATGCCATGCACCACCGAGCTTTGCTTATCTTGAGCTATGGTTATACCGCCTGAGTCCAGTATCATCTTCAACTCTTCGCCGCCATCAACACCCATTCCAGTGAGTAGAACCCCTGCGGCCCTTCCGGGATAATTCCGGGCCACTGATCTGAAAAGCCGGGAAGCAGAAGGCCTGGAACCATGTTCAGGGGGATCTGAAACCAGATATAATATCCTGTTGGGCCCCACCTCCAAATGGATATCGTCAGGCGCGACATAAGCAACTCCAGGAATAGCTGTGTCGCCATTTTTCGCGAGCCGTATTTCAAGGTCGGTCCCTTGATTGAGCCATTCCACAAATCCCTGGATGAAGCCTTTGGAGATATGTTGAACCACTAGAATGGGAACTGGAAAGTCCTTGTGAAATTGTTCCAGAATTGTTTTCAACGCCAAAGGGCCGCCGGTGGACGCGGCTATTGCTATGAGCTCCACAGGCTTTTTTATGTCGGCTTCTAACTTTAAGGCTGTTATATTACTGGATTTAGGCGTTTTGGTTCTCTTCCATCTTCTTACAACCTTGACCTGGGACATGGTCTTAACGGTCTTTATCAATTTCTCTCCTGATGAGCCAATGACCCCTTTGCCTTCATATTTAGGTTTCGGCAAAACAGCTACAGCGCCTTCTTCCATAGCCTGCCAGGTCTTTTTTACCTCGTCCGGATTAACTGTTGCGCTCACTATTATTATGGGCCGTGGATTTGTCTCCATGATCCGGCGTGTGGTCTTGTACCCGTCCAGCTTGGGCATGAGCAGGTCCATTGTAATAACATCAGGTGGTGTGTTTTTCACGAACTCCAGCGCGTCCAAGCCATTGGAGACCACCCCCATAACGTTTATCTCAGGGTCGGTATTAAGAATGTGTTCGAGCAATTTCTGCACAACAGGGGAGTCTTCAACAATGAGAACATTTATCATTTTATTTCACGCCTCAAATCAATCGCTTCACTGTATCAACCAAATCACCCTGTTCAAAGCCGCTTTTAACAATATAAGCATTTGCGCCAACATCAACGCCTTTTTCCATATCCTCCTTTGAACTCAATCCTGTAACCAGGATTACCGGCAGGTCAGAGAGGTCCTTGTCTTGTCTTATTCTGGCTGTTAATTCAAACCCGTTCATATTGGGCATCTCCACATCAGAAACCACCAGATCATAATCGTCGGTCTTGAGTTTGGACCAGGCTTCCGCGCCATCAACCGATGTTGTCACATTATATCCGGCATTTTCCAGGATATTCTTTATCAGCATCCTTGAGGTTATGGAATCTTCAGCTATGAGAATCTGTTGAATTTCTTCGAGCTGATCTTCTTCAAAAAGGTTCAAGGTTTTCTTTTTTACTAAACCCGCGCCAGACGACACCAGATCACGCGCATTAAGAATTACGGCTAGTTTGCCGTCTCCGAGAATGGTTGCCCCTGAAACGTTCCTGACCTTCAATAATTGCTTGCCCAGACCTTTAACAAGAACTTCCCGCTCCCCTATGATCGAATCCACAACAAAAGCGCAATATGTATCCTCTGATCTTAAGATCACGGCATGGATCAACTCAGAATTATCTTGGGCGCTTCTTTTGGTCTGGCTCAGCTCCAATGCCTTGGCAAGAGGTATCAGTGGAACCGCGATGCTTTGGAATTCTATGGTGTCCCGGTTCTCCTCGGTCTTGATATCCCGCCTGTGGAATCTAAGGGCTTTTGCCACACTGGTGGTAGGTATGACAAAGATCGAGTCCGAACATCTCACCAAGATTCCTCTGAACGTGGCCAAGCTTATGGGCGCCTTAATCCGAATACTTGTCCCGGTTCCAGCTTGGGTCTCTAAAGATAGGGCGCCACCAAGCTTATCAACCTTTTCCCTCACAATCGCCAACCCTAGACCACGTCCGGATATATTGCTAACTATGGGGCTGGTGGATACCCCCGCGCGAAAAACAAGATCCAGTGTCTCATCTCCTGCAAGCTCCCGCCCATGGGTCTCAGTTGACACACCCTTCTTTTGCGCGGCTTTTTTGACCTTTTCCGCGTCTATACCAGCCCCATCATCAGATACCGATATTTGCGCTTTTCCAACTCCCAGTCTTGAAATGACAACACTTAGGGTCCCCTTTCCGGGCTTGCCAAGGGCTTCCCGTTTCTCAGGAGTCTCTATACCGTGGTCTATGGAATTTCTAACCAGGTGAACCAATGGATCTTTTATCTCCTCGAGTATCCTGCGATCAATCTCAAGATCCCCTCCTTGAATTTTAAGATCCACTTCTTTGCCCAATTCCTTTGCCAAATCCCTTACAACCCTTGGGAGGATGTCCAATAAAGATGAGCACGGCACCATCAATACAGTCTTCATATCCTCCAAAATATCATTTACCATTGCGCCCATTGTCTTGGAATCATCCGTGGCCATATTAGCGATAGCATTGAAGCGCTCGTTTAAATTCAGGATAAGGTCCCTGTTCCATCTGAGAAAATCCTTGATCTTATTCTGGTCCATTTCGCGGTCCAAAGAAGATCCATTTAAGAAATTACTAATCTCATCCCAACGAACGTTCCATTCAGATATGGACTCCTTTAACTCCCCCATGTCCGAGGATCTCTGTTGCACAGCCAGCTTTACAGAAAGCAGCTCCTCTGTCTTGACCAGCAGGTCTTCCAGTTTGTCCACTGATATCCTGATTGTCTCAGAGCCTACTTGTGTGCTGGTAAGCAGTGATTCAAAGGTTTCATTGGTTTTTTGAGGATCTTTAACAGCCCGTGGTTTAACGGATTCTAAATTGTCATTTTGGGTGGGCTCTTGATCCTGGACAAGAACTTCGTGAACCAAGGTGCGGTCTGAGCTTATTTCAGGTTCAACTTCTTTGGTGTCGGTCCTTTCCTCCAGTGTGGCGCCTGAGGATAGAGCCTTTAATTTCTTTTGGAGTTCTGTTGTGTCCTGTTCTGATGATGAGAATACTATCCTGTTGATGGTGTCCACTGATTCGTGCAAAAGGTCGAAATCATCAGAGGACAAACCGATACTGTTATCCAGCAAAGCCGAGAACACGCTTTCCAAGGCCTGGCAGGTGTTTTCCACCTCAGAGAGCCCCACGGCCCTTGCCGCTCCTTTTAAGCTGTGGGCCTGCCTGTACACTGCTTCTACGGTTCCAGAGGCTGCTTCCAAATCAACTGCGCCACCTGTGGATATTCCTGGAAGCCCTTCCAATTCCAACAGCCCAGAGGAAATGGACCTCATATGTTCCTGGGCCTCTATTTTGAACGTTTCCAGCAGTCTATTGAAGAACTCGTCATCCATTCCCACTCCAAAGCAACCGAGAATCAAGACAGGATTTTTATTTTTCCGGTCAGGCCATCTCAGCCTTTATACGAATAAGGATATTTAAGAGTTAGGTGAACCTATTTATTTTGATAATAGCAAGATTGGCAATCCTCATGCCCGCTATACCATAGCGCCTGTGAATAGTTTGTTAATCGGATTCTCACAGCGACTTTTTTGTCAAACTTTATACCTTCCCACAAGGTCCTTGAGATTTTTCCCCAGGTCTTCAAGTTTCTTCGCCTCTGACTCCACTTGTAAAGCTCCCTGGGCGTTCTGTTTAGCAGCTTCCTCAAGGTTGGCCATTGCTCCGGCCACCTGATCTATCCCGGCAAACTGCTGTTCACTTGAGGCGCCTATAATGGCCCCGGCTTGGGCGGCTTCATCAACACTGGCCGCCAGAGTCTGTATGGCCTCTCCAGCTTTTATCGCTTGATTCACTCCCTCTTCCACAGTATTGGCGCTTTCTCTGGTTCCCTTTACCACATCACCGATGGAGTTTCTAATCTGATCAAGAATAGACCTGATCTGAACAGTGGCCTCCTTGGATTGATCCGAAAGGGTTTTAATCTCCTGGGCCACCACATTGAACTCCTTGCCGTGCTCCCCTGCTCGAGCGGCCTCAATGGATGCGTTCACAGCCAGAAGATTCGACTGATCAGCCAGATCCTTTACAACTGCAATGATCTCTTCCACTGCCTGGCTCTTTTCAGCAAGACCTTCTACAGTCTCTCCTATATCATTGATCTGGTCCTTGATCTTTGATATTCCTTTTAATGCGCCCTCTGTCGCCTCAAGGCCACGCTTGGCGACGATTACAACTTCCTGGGAACTCTCAGAGACCATCTGGGCCTTGTCACTGGAAACTCTGGCCGCCTGTTTAACCTGTTCAACCGTGGTAATGGTTTGGGTTGCCGCGGCCGAGGTCCTGGAAGCTGTTGCTGACAGCTCCGACATGGTCACTGATATTTCCCCTGTGGATGTGGCCAATATGTTTACACCTTCGAGCACACTTCGGGTCTGCTCCCTGAGGCTCTCTATCATTTGGTGGAAGGCTGAGGCAAGGGCGCCCACTTCATCATTTCGGTCTTCTCCAATGGACTCGATGGTGAGGTCACCGGCTGATACCACTGAGGCCTTTTCAGAGAGATCAGTTATGGGTCTTGCGATGGCCGAGGCCAATAAAAATGCCACAAGGGAGGCAAGCGCGGTGATCACAATCCCTGTAACCGCCACTCTATAACCAATTGATACCACTGGCCCCATGATTAACGACTCAGGAACATGGGCGATCACCACCCAATTGAAGTCTTTGATAACTTTGGGTAATTGATCCAGTTCAACCGATGAGTACGCGACGAGCATTTTCTTGTCAGTATATGGATGTATGTAAGATCTTTGGCCTGTTCGGTTGATTTCAATTTGCGAGCCCCCGAGTATCATTGCAGCTTCCTCACGGTGTTGTTCGTGAGCGTCTTTGTTCGGATTATTATGATCAAACCCTTGTCTATTTTCGGAGTCTTTATTCTTGATACCTTTATTCAAGCTATCTTGGGCTTCGGTGTTACTTGGAGAGCGCCTGTTTTCACGATGAACATGCGCGATAACCTGCTGTGTTCCATTCACCATGAAAGCCTCAACCTCAGAGGTCATAAGGTCCCCTCCGCCCATTATGGAATCCAGGGCGTTGGAACCTATCCTAAGGACTATTACTCCTATTAAACCACCATCCTTGTTGATAACCGGCGCCCCGAGAAACGCGGAATCCGAAGCGCTCGGTTCATATTGGGAAAAACCTTCAATTACGATCTTTTTTTCCTTTACGACTTTTCTCCAGGTCGCGCCCAGCCCACTGTCCTTTAATTTACTGGTAACAACGTTGGAACCCAGGTCCCCAAGGCGTCTAACCGTGAACATAACATGCCCGTCATTGGCGTTCAGTAGTAGTATGTCTTGAAATCCGGTTATCTTGGCTTCATGGGTCAATAGGAACATACTGTAGAAGTTTTCTATGCTTGTGCGCATTCTTTCATACAGGGGCGTGCTCACGTCGTATGGCGCGTTAGGGGAGAGCTTACCGTATTGATGGTACGAGTCCAATGTTTCAACATCAGATCTAACCGTGTCAGTTGAAGCAAGGAACTTGATCATTTGCACGGACCTGTAAATATATGAGGCGACCTCATTTCGCCTAAGATTCACAGACGCCTGTAGTCTATCATGCTCGGAACTCTGGATCGCATGCTTGGCGTTGACATAAGCAAGGTATCCCACGGCTACAACCGGCGCGGCCGCTATTATGATAAACCATGTGATCAATTTACCCTTTAATGTTGAGAACCTGAAACTAGTCACCCGGAAGCCCTCCAATTTAACTCTTCCCTGTTGGTTTTAATCACTTCTCCTTGAATTTATCAGGGGTCATGTCAGGGGCTTTCACAAACTCTCCTTGACCTCCTATCCCTCCTGCTGGAACCACTTTACCCCCCTGGAATTTGTAGATCACAACCCATGGAGTGGACCTGATCTTCTCGCTGTAGCTGACTCTTACAACACCATTTAAAGGCGTCCAATCACTGAGCCGGTTCATTTCCTTTTTTAAGGCTTCCGCGTTCAAATTGTCCCACCCAACTTTGGTTACTGCCTCTGACAAGGCTTTTTGAACCGTTAACGCGAACTGCCAACCAAGTATGTAGAATATTCCCTCGATTTTCTTATCCCTGTTGTATTTGGCCATATACTCTTTGACCAGTTTTATTCCTGGATGATTTGCATCGTCATAGGAGACGCATTGCATAACCGTTACACAGTCCTCAAAAAGTTCGGGCGCCAGACTGAATGTGCCTGGGCCGCCACCGCCTGGGGTGAGAAGTCTTATGTCCCAATCCAGGCCTTTCAAGGACTTGACAATGTAAAGGGGGCCCACTGCAGTGGTATTTGTAAGCAACCAGTCCGGTTTTTTAGCCCTAAGTCTTATAAGGTGGTTAGTCAGGTCCTTTTCCTTGATGGAAAAGAGTTCCTGGCCCACTATATCCACCCCTATTTTTTTGCAATAGTCGAAGAATTGGGGAACCATGAAAGATTTGCCATACGCGGTGTCCCAGGTGATTATACCAACCCTCGGATTCCGCTCCTCTTTCCAGTTGTCCTTGAGCCACTTTATTGAAGCCGCGGCCTGACTGGCGTACAAAGCGTACAGTCCATATGCGTTGTCTGGGGGGTACAGGCAATTTATTGTGCTGGGAAAGATTCCTATTACCCCGTCTTTTACGAGTTTTGGCTTGAGAAGCTCCGCAGTGGGCGAATGGGGCGCTGTTATAAACAGTGGTTTTGGTTCCGTTTGAACGAGCTCTGTGTATTGTTTGATTCCCAGGGCGGGCAGCCCTTTATTGTCACGAACAGTGAGTCTTATTTTGACTCCATGAATCCCGCCCATCTCATTGTTGATATACTTTGTCGCGTCTTGGGCGCCTGGGGCCCTGGGACCTATAACCGGGCCATAGGGTCGT
>CAZFJT010000083.1:0-9104 GCA_964519135.1 uncultured Syntrophales bacterium
GGGAGGTTTGGAGGGGGAGATGGTCTCCCCATCAAATCGAACCGGGCGCAGAACCGCTTCAAGCCCGGTGGACTATTACAATAAATTAAACCAAAAAATTGGATCCCAGTGGAGCCAAAATGAACTTTAGTGAACTAGTGGACATTCATGCCGCCAATATGCCTGATCATCCCGCGCTGGTATTTGAGGATCAGGTTATGACATATGGTGAGCTTCAAAAGAAGATAAACAGCTTATCAAACGCTCTTGCCAATCTTGGAGTGGCTAAAGGGGATAGAGTGGCAATACTGATGGGAAACAGACCTGAATTTGTCATCTCCTATTTTGCTTCAATGAGGGTTGGAGCTATTGCTGTCACAATCAATCCAATGTCCACAGTGTATGAATTGAGCCATTATTTTCTTGAAAGCAAGCCAATGGTGGTGGTTTGCAAGTCTGAACAGTCCGCCAAATTGGAAAAATTACGTGAAAAAACGGATTATATAAAGGCCGTAATTTGCACGGAACCTATGGAAGGAGCTATCTTATTTGATGACATATTAAAAGATTACTCAAGCGATCATCAAGCCTGTGAGACATCCGATGACGACCCCGCGTCGGTAATTTTTACAGCCGGACTCTTGGGCAAGGCATTTGGCGCCACTTTAAGCCATGGGAATCTGGATTCAAATTCCGTAATGTTAAGGGACGTTATAAAAGGAGGACCCCAGAGCAGAGTGCTGGCGCTTATTCCGATGTTTCACGCGTTCGGTTGTTCAGCGAACTTAAATGGGGGCATAAAAGCAGGCGCCACAATATATCTTGTTGAGAAGGTAGACTTTCCGAAACTGATTCCCTGGCTTCAAAAGGCTCAGATCACATATACGGGTCTTGTGCCGATGGTTTACTACGGACTTTTGTACCATCCTTCATGCGCTGATCTGGATTTAAGCAGTCTCACATGCGCGATCAGTGGCGGCGCGCCTCTGGCAATGGAGATCTATGAAAAATTTACACAGCGCTATAAAATTGATCTTTATCAAGGCTATGGGTTGACAGAGGCTTCGCCTATAGTTTCATGGAATGAAGTCAACTTACCCAATAAACCGGGCACAGTGGGGACCCCCATTCCAAAAACCGTGGTTGAAGCCCATGATGAAAATGGTAAACCACTTCCTACTGGAACGGTAGGTGAGATAGTCGTAAAAGGTCCAAATGTAATGTTGGGTTATATGGGGCGGCCAGCGGAAACAGAGCAGGTAATAAGAAATGGCTGGTTATATACAGGGGACTTGGGAAATATTGATGAGGACGGTTATATAACCCTTACTGGCCTAAAGAAGGATTTAATAATCACTTCAGGTTTTAATGTTTATTGTCAAGAGGTTGAGGAGATTATCATCCGTTATCCCCAGGTGGCGGATGTGGCCTTAAGGGGTGTTGATGACCTAATGAGGGGGCAGGTTATCGAGGCCCTGGTAATTCCGGAGCCGAATACACAGCCAATGGAAAGAGACATTATGAGATTTTGCAAGGAGTACCTCTCCAGGTACAAATGCCCCAGAAAGGTGACATTTGTAAAAGAGCTAGTGAGAGACAGTAATGGAAAAGTGATAGACTGGAGTTGACCCTCAATAATGGCGTTAAAGATCCGTTGGCATTCAACATTTAACGCTATTATAAACAACGAGAAATTTCCATAAATAATAATTAATTATAATCCCATTTATCTTTGAATAACTCCATCCTTGATTAACAAGTTCGTAATAGTCCACCGGGCTTGAAGCGGTTCTGCGCCCGGTTCGATTGGATGGGGAGACCATCTCCCCCTCCAAACCTCCCCCATCGTGATTCCAAATGTTTATGGCGACCACGGTGAACGCTTACACAAGTTCTAATACAAGTCTTTGTATTGCTCCCTTCTTAACTTTGCAAAAGCCAACGAAATTGTTACTATGGCCTTGTAAACCGGGTCCTTGTCCGGCGCCCACAAGTAATTACGCATACTCGAATTCGGAGGCCTGCCTGAGAAATTTATTAACAAAGCTCGAACAGCAAGAACATCCACAACGCCTGCCTGAATACAGGAAGCGTATTGAGTGGATAATGCTCGTCAGGTTAATAATGACGACGTTCTTGCTGGGGGTCACGATATTTTTCCAGCTTAGTCAAAGCAGCAACTTTCTAGTGCTGGCTGCTGTTCCCCTGTATGTTCTAATTGGGGCCACGTTTTTCTTAGGTCTTTTGTATGCAATATTTCTTCCCAGAATACCAAATCTTTGGGTTTTTTCTCTAGTACAGATTCTAGTGGACATAGTGTATTTTACTGCGCTGATTTATTTTACTGGCGGCGCTTTTTCCATTTTTACTCTTATATACATATTCCCAATAATTAGCGCGGGGATTTTAAACTTAAAAAATTGGGCCTTTATTACAGCAGGGCTATCTTCCATATTAATGACTCTGTTAATAATTTTGGAAAGCCAGGGAATTATTCCATCAGCCGCATGGTCATGGGTCAGCCCATGGTCAACCAAAAGCCTCGGATACGTGATATGGGTGCTGATAGTCCACATAACTATCTTCTTTCTTGTGGCTTTCCTTGCCGGAACCCTGTCTGAGCAACTCATTACTGCGCAGGCTTCTCTTGATCAAAGCGCTTCGCAGTTTAGAAAACTTACGGATCTACATATAAGTATTGTGAGATCCATAGCCAGTGGAATCATAACAACAGATGAACAGGATAGAATAACATATATAAACTCCCCTGGATCAAAGCTGCTCGATACTACCCTGGCTCAATTGGTCGGTTTGAGTCTGGCTTCAGTATTTCCAATAATTTCGGATGATTTGGAAAAGAGTGGAATTCGCGAAAACAAGTATTCAAATATAATGGAAATAAACGGCAAGACCATGCATTTGGATATAGTAGTATCAGATCTTTCGGATCACGATGGCGCACCCAGAGGTAGGCTGGTAATTTTCCAGGATGTTACGGAAATAAAACGAATGGAAGAAAGGATCAATTTCCAGGAAAAACAAGCCGCGCTTGTCAGGACAGCCGCTGGAATGGCCCATGAGATAAGAAATCCATTGGCCTCACTAAGGGGCGCCACAGAGTTGCTCTGCGTGAGAAAGCCTGAAAATGACTCTGATGTTAAGCTGCTCAACATAATAATCAGGGAATCCGACAGACTGAATTCTTTGTTAAGTGATTTTTTGTTAACGGTTTTTCCTAAGCAAACAGCAAATGAAAGGGTTTCTTTAACTAACCTGATGGAAGAATCTGTTATTCTGTTTTCCAAAGATCCAAAATTAAATAACAGAGTCACGCTTAAAACAAAATTATCTAAAGGAATTCAAGTTGATGGAGACTCTGCGCGACTCAGACAAGCGATATGGAATATGCTGACCAATAGCCTGGAAGCTATAGATGATGCGGAAGAAGAAGGGTTAATACGCGTTACGCTTGACGCAGACAAGGAGCAGGGCCTGGCGAACATAGTAATTAGCGATAATGGGTCAGGCATAGGACCTGAAATACGCGACAGAATTTTTGAACCATTTATGACCACAAAAGAGCGTGGAACAGGATTAGGGCTGCCATTGGTTTTAGGGGTAATCGAAGCTCATCAGGGTCAAGTGGAATTGAAGAGTCAACAGGGCAAAGGAGCGATGTTTAAAATAACTCTACCACTGGCCAAACAGTATCCGGGCTCCAAGGATGGAGAATAATCCTATGGCTGAACGCCTGTTAATTGTAGATGATGAACCCAGCATGAGGGAATTTTTAGAGATCATGCTTTGTCAGGATGGTTACGAAGTTAGATCAGCCGCGGACGGAGAGCAAGGTTTGAAATTTTATAAGGAATTTCAACCTGATCTTGTTTTAACTGATGTGAAAATGCCTGGCATGAGCGGTCTAGATCTGATTAGGGAAATAAAAAACAGCTCAGAAGATTACACATCGCCCATAATCGCCATAACCGCGTACGCTTCAGCTGATGATGCGATAAAGGCCGTGAGAGCGGGCGCCTATGATTATGTTTCTAAACCTTTTCAGATTGAAGACTTAAGGATCATCATCAGAAACGCTTTGGAAGCCAGAAGATTAAGAAAAGAGAATATAGAGTTAAAACAAGCAATAGAGAATAAGAGTAAATTCGAACAAATTGTTGGTAGATCCAAAGCAATGGTGGAGATATTTAATCTTGTTCAAAAAATAGCTCCTTCCAAAGCTTCGGTTCTGATCTTAGGTGAATCAGGCACTGGTAAAGAACTTATTGCAAAGGCAATCCATCACAGATCCCCAAGGGCCCGGAAACCTTTTGTAACGATCAACTGTTCCGCAATACCTGAAACACTACTGGAATCAGAGCTGTTCGGCCATGTGAGAGGCTCCTTTACAGGAGCGGTTGCAAACAAACCAGGACTAATTGAGGTTGCCCATACAGGCACCCTGTTTTTGGATGAAATAGGGGAAATACCACTTTCAACCCAAGCTAAGTTGTTAAGATTTCTACAAGAAAAAGAAGTCAGGCGGGTAGGGGGAAATGAGGACAAAAAGGTTGATGTTCGTATTATAGCGGCAACCAACAGGGATCTTGAAAAAATGATGGAAGAAGGGGCTTTCAGGGAAGATCTATACTATAGATTGAATGTGATCAGAATTAGCATACCCCCTCTTCGTGAAAGGGAAGAGGATGTTCCAGCCCTCATTGAGCACTTTATGGAGAAGTATTGCCAGGAGCAAAGAAAAAAAATTATGAAGGTATCATCACTTGCCATGAGAGTCTTATGCAGTTATGATTTTCCGGGCAATGTCAGGGAGTTGGAAAATATAATAGAACGATGCGTCACTTTGGAGCAATCGGATCAATTGTCCGCCCAAACGCTGCCGTCAAGACTTGTGGAAGATACTAAGCCAACTTCAATGATGGCTGAGCTTGACATTCCACAAGAGGGGATAGATCTAAACACCACATTGGAAGATCTTGAGAGAAAATTCATAACCAGGGCCCTTGAGATGACCGGATACAATAGGTCCAGATCAGCGCGATTGCTCGGAATATCATCCAGGTCATTGAGATACAGACTGGTGAAACTCGGAATGGACCCTGATTAGACCTAATAATTCCAGGCATTGATATATGATGTTAGAAAAGTTAAAAGGAACTCAAATGAAAAGATACGCAATTATATTCGCGGCTGATCTTCCTGATGCTCAGAGTTTACTGAATTCTGTAAAAGCTGTGGCCAATATTGTTGATGGAGTAAAGATAGGCGTCCCCAGTATCATAAAAGAAGGCGCGACAATAATTGAGCGTATAAATGAATTGATCGAAAATAAACCTATACTAATAGATTTAAAAATTGCGGACATAGGGTTCAAATCACCCAATGGCTGGGAAGGCGCCAATTGGAAGATCATTCGAGCTTTGGAAAACACCCCGGCCTCACATGTGACGGTTCATGGTTTCCCTGGACCAGCTTCAATGGTTGAATCAATAGCAGCTTCAAACGATTATGGATTACAGGCCTTGATTTTACCCCTGATGAGCCACCAATCAGCGGGACTTTTTTTTCAGGGAATGGTTACAAGTAAAAGGATTATTTCCGAGTGCGCCTCAATCGGAATATCAATTGAGTCCATTGAAAAGCCTGAAATGGAGATAACAGAGGCGATAATCTTTCTGGCCGATAAACTTGGCGCCAGTGGTTTCATAGGGCCGGCCACACGTCCGGATGATTTGAAAAGATATAGGGAACTAAGCTCTCTTCCTGTTTGGGCCCCAGGGTTTGGAAGACAGGATAGGCTGGGCAGGTCTATGGACGAACAATTCAGGCAATGGGCTCAAATACTGGGTCCGGATTCAGCCGCTATAGTTGGTTCCACGATTTTCAAGGCCAAGGATATGGCCCGCGCGGCCCAGGAAATAATTGAAATAAGAGATATGATCTTAACTAATGAGTGAAACAGATCTGAATTGAGAGTAGCTTCCACCTGTGGTACACTCAATGAAAACAGGGATTGAGAGAGTGACATGCGTTTAACTAAATCGATTGCTGTGATCTTATGTTGTTCGTCAATTCTGGTCTTGACCTATTCACCTATACTGGCCGGTGAAATAGGGATCAAATGCCATATTACTTGTCGATGTTTGCATGATAACTCAGTGGGTAACTTTGAATTTGTGATCCCTGTGGCCGCTGGGCCGGACCCTGCCTATGAAGCTGACCAGGCTTGCAGGGCCTATGGTCACAGGGTATGCGCGGATGGTTGCAATGGAACCAAGTTTTCCTATACTTATAAGATCACCGCTCCATAGAAGACCATATTCCACCATTTGAATGGGCTATTTGAAAGCAATCGATAAATCATTCTTTTGAATCGGTTTCTCTAGAATCTTCTAATACCCTATCTCTGGGCGACTTGGCTTCTTTTACATTTGAACGGGTTTTTTTCGTTTGTCCAGAGGTAGAGTCAGACTTCAAACTACCCCAAACAATAAGACAAAATGCGATAAAGAGAACAAAAGCCCCTATTTGAGCTTCAAACACTTTGCCTTTACCATATAGAAGCCACAGGGATACTGCGCCCCCCACCAAAGCCAAGATCGAAATAAGATTATTAATGATAACAGGGAATTTCATAAACAATAGATATTAAAGTGAAGCGCCGCTTTTCATCATTCCCAAATTCCTCTTCACTTGAAGGTATTTAAAATAATCTAAAGATTCGAGAATATTGAGGCCCTGGGCAAATTTCTTATTAGATTTGGTTTTCTTTGGTTTTGCCTTTGCGCTTTCAATCAGCGAAACAGCCGCTGACCTTTCAAAGTACATGCCTGCGGCAATATTCTTATTCGCTGTTTGATATACCTCACCTAGATTATATAGCAGAGCAGCTTCTTTTTTTTGAGTATTTTGAATTCTGGCAGTCCACAAATCCATGAGCCCATTGATCAGCAATTCAGATTGGGAAGTGAGCTCTCCAGACAATTTTTTTGCCTTTTCCAATATTTCCGTCTTTTTTGCAGTGAGTCCCTGCTGTTTGGCTAGTACATAGGCCCTTACATAATCCTCCAGGGCAGATACCTTTTGACCGGTTGATTTTCCCATTTCAGCCCTCTCAACCAGAAGCTGCGCTACTCCGTCATTGGTATTTAGCTTCATTTTGTAGCCAATGGCGGCGTTCAATCCTAGTAAGGCCTTTTCCTCCAATCCCGATTCTTTATACAATTTTGATAATTCAACCAACTTTTCCGACAATTGCCCATAATCTCCTTTTGAGCGCAAACTCTTTAATTGCTCTATCAATTCCTTGGCTTCATCAGAACGTTCAATATTAGCAGCAGTGTTAGAATTTTTGCCAGGCGCGGTTCCAACAGACATGGGGCCCAGACTGGCCAAAGCGTTTGATTGCAGATACTTCTGATCCTTCTTGGCTCTACTTATAAAAACAGACTTTTTTGATCTCTTTTTATCACTAAGTATGCCTTTTGAACTAAACCCTTTTACCAAAGCTTGCTTAATATTGGCCAATTCAAGTTGAGCAACCGCCTTAGCGGATTTTTGCCTTATTCGATCAAACAACCTTATGGATTCTTTTACTTTTTCTTGAGCGATAGCGTATGCGCCCATTGCGCGGTGTACCTTGCCAATTTCCATAAGAATCCACGCCTGGGAAAATCTCTTTTTATGACGCTTGGCAAGCTGATATGCGTCCTCGAATCTGACCAGGGCCTTTTGCCAATCGCGATTCTTTTGGAAAAATTTGCCTTGCTGAAATATGCTTTCTGAAACCTTATCCAACTCTTTTGCGACCTTTCTAATTCCTCTTTTTTCAGCGTCCTTGGCGGCTGGAACAGGACTTGAATCCCTCTGGACAAGTGAATCCAAAGGCTCATGGACGCCGGGTTTTTTAGGGCTTCTGGAATTATTTGGAGGTCTTTCTAAATTATAGACTTTGCTCTCAAGTTTGACGGCAATTTTTGGGTCCTTGGTTAATCCTCCGGCAATTTTGTAATATCTAATAGCTTCTTTTTTGTCGCCAAGTTTGGCCAAGTAGTCTCCCAATAAAATAATAGCATCTAGATCCTGGGGCTTTGTCTTCACATATCTGCGCATATCCTTAACAGCGGCTTCATATTTGCCCAGGCATTGATATGCGCTTGCCCTGTTATATAGCAGCCTTAGTTTCAATGATTTTTGCTTGAGGCCCATATTGAAGTCCGATAAAGCCTCTTCACATTTTCCAAGTCCAAGATAAAGGAAACCTCTATTGTTAAGCGCTGGAGTATAATTAGGATGTATCCTCAAGGCTTCATGATAATCAGCGAGCGCGGACAAATCCTTTCCCAGTCTTCGATGGATAACCCCTCTATCATTGTATAGTTTGTAATTTCTTGGATCGAGCTTTATCGCCCTTGTGAGAAGGGAGGCCGCTTTCTCATTGTTTCCGGCTTTCCCTTCTTTTAGGGCCTTTTGGTGCAATTCTTTTGATAAAGGCGCGCAATAGGCGATGGAATCGGCGCCAAAGGCTACAATAAAACTTATGAACAAAACAAATGAAATGGAATTGATCATTGCCTACAGAACCTTTTCACAGGCGCCTCGACCTTAGCCAAACAAATTGTTTTACATGGCCAAGATCCCACAGATCCCTTTAATTCTTGGCGCCGAGCCCGAATTGACTTAGAAGTGTTCGCAAAGTCAAGGCAAATTCATCGAGTATCGGTGGAGCGTGATCAATGAGTGACGCTTCTTTGAGCGCAGAAAGAAAACCCACATGACCATTGTTCGTTTCCACACTTTCCAAAGGCCTATTACTATCTAGATAAACCTTCTCATAGCCCGCGCACCAGGCCTGGTTCCCATGGATAAATATCGCCAAAATTGAAATCGCGCAAAACTTCACAATATTATTCATGATAGATTCACCATCCTTCAAAAAAAATCTCTAATAAACCACATTTATTGTAACATATTTAATTAAAAAACGCCAGCTTGTATTATGATTCTCATAAAGAGCATTATAGAGACGGGAAAATATTTATCACTGTTCACATATAGTAATTCTCGAAATAAAACACGGAATGAAATGAAATTTCATTCCGGCCTCC
>CAZFJT010000084.1:0-3312 GCA_964519135.1 uncultured Syntrophales bacterium
TCAACCAGTCGGCGCGACAGGTCCTGCGCCGGTGATAATACCGGAAGTGGTCAAGGAAGAAGAAGGCGGGCAGGTTAAAACAAAGTCAAAGACAGCCAAAAAGACCACAGCCCCAAAAACAAAGACTACAAAGACATCAAAGACTACAAAGGCAAAGACCACAAAACCGAAGACAACAAGGTCCAAAGCCTCAACAACCAAAACTTCCAAGGCTAAGACCAAAAAGGATGAGGATTCGGCGTGATTATGTTTATTGTACTAATTTGGATCACATAACCGCGATGAGTAGGATCATGGGTTTCAACGTTCATATCCCTCGGGAAAAGGTCAATCCATGTGTAGAGTAATAAAGATACTCCTCTGGTTATTGGCGCTCGCAGCCGTCCCCATTTGCGCCTACGCGGAGGAATTGACATTCGACAGTCTTTATTCCAAGCACATTGGTCTTGGGACATGGGCCCTGGCCCTTGCTTCAGCAATATTTGCAGGCGCGTTGGTGTACTTTACCGGAGGGGCGGCAAAGCCCCTTGTTACCCAGATAGCCACATGGATAGGTCAAATGGCCGGCCTTTCCGGAGATGCTGCAACCGGTTTTGGCCTCGCCTTGCTTGGAGGAGGCGCGGCTGCAGGGGTAAACTGGAGTGTTTCAACCACATCAGCGGTAATGGCCGCGCTGATATCCTTTTCAGGGTCAGTGGCCACAGAAGAGACCATAAGGAGGCACAGCGCGGAATACGACAGGGCCAAATTGATTTCCGCTTTTGCAGGCATGCCCGCTATTCCTCTGCCAATAGAAACATCAGGAAGTGTGCCCTATGAAGCAACGATAAAGTATCTTCACGACAACTACAAAAATACCGCGCTAAGATCGGACCGAATTAATCAGCAGGTAATATCTTCCGCTATCGATCAACTGGAGAGGATGAAAGTTCAAGCCATGTCCGATTCCAGGGGCATGTTCCTTTTGGCTGTGCTCCATCAGATGAGGGGGAAGCAAGGGGATTGCGAAAGTTGTTATTCATTGTGCCGGAACATACTTGAGCTTGAGACCGCCAAGGGAACAAAGACTAACAAACTGACCGCTCCACTTGCTTTAAAGGCTGTTTGCGCCCTTGGAATGACCCATGAAGAGGCTTCTTCAGCCCTAGGTCTCTTTGAGGACGTTGTTAAAGTTGAAACCTCGTCTGTAATGGTTCCTGTGGCCACAGCGGTATTTGCGGATAGATACGTTATGCGGGAAGATGTGTTCAGCGCAGAGGGCGTTCTCAGACTTCTGGAGGCCGGTAAAGGACTGGAGGAAAAACGTATCAAGGACCTCTACACAATGAGCCTGCTCACAAGGTACAACCTTAAGCTCAATGAGTACTGGTCAGGCCTTGAATTGATATACAAAAAATACCGCGTACCTGAAAAACAGGAGCGGATAGTTCCCATAAAGGCCGTGAATAGACTATATGGAAAATACATGGAATTGACAAACCATTGTGGTCAAATGGAGAAATTTGTAAAAACCATAGATCCAAAGGATCACTATTGGCTACAGTGGTGGAATAAAAAAGAGATATCCAGGATAGAAGAGGCCCTCTCCAACCTTGAAGCTTCTTTCAAGCGCCACAGAAATAACAGGAAAAGGGCCCTGACGTATAAAGATCAATTACTGGGATCTACGGCAGCGGATAAAAGCGCACTTCTGTGGCCGGGCTTGGTAAGCTTGCTCATAGTAGCTTTTATCATAGCGCTGTCCCTGGCAAGGCTGGGTGATGCGCCCCGGAAGATTGATAAGTGATCCATATAAAGGGCGCCTGGTGAATAAACCGGATTAAACCCACCTGGCTGTTACGGTCTTTTCATCCAAAAACAACCTCATGGAAGCCATGCGGCTCTTGGCGCCTCCAAGGAATGATTTCCTCTTTGAGCCTAAAGGAAAGAAAGCGTAAGGCTGAGGCACACCCACGTTGATTCCCACATTGCCCACTATCACTTCCTGTGCGAATTTTCTGGCGGTCTTTCCGCTCTGGGTCATTATACAAGCTGAATGGCCAAGGTCGGTGCTGTTGTTTATCCAGTCTATGGTTTCATTGAGGCTATTCATTTTTATCAGTCCAGCCACAGCTCCAAAGGCTTCCACCTTTGTCACTTCCATTCCGGGATTCATGTTTTCCAATATAATCGGTCCCATAAAAGAAGTCCTGGGCTTATTGGGCGAATCTATTCTTCCATCGTGGACAATATTCGCTCCTTCACTTATGGCCCTTTCAACCCATGATTCGACTTTGCTCTTTCCGCCTTCAGTGCAATAGGGACCCATTGAAACCGACTCGTCAAGCCCGTAGCCGAGCTTCATTCCAGCGGCTTCTGCCTTGAACCTTTCCTTGAACCTGTCGTACACATCTCCTACAACAACAATATTGTCAGAGCCCAGGCATCGTTGGCCGGTCATCCCAAAACATCCCTGTCTGACGAATGGCGCTATTGTGTCCACATCCGCGTCAGGCATTATCACCACTGTGTTCTTGCCGTTGCCATTTATGGAGGAGTTCTTCCCAAGCTCTCCACATTGTTTGAAGAGGTCCAACCCGGCTTCTGTGGAGCCAATGAATCCCAATCCCTGGATTTCGGGTTGTTCCAATATGTATTTGTTTATTTCCCGGCCGCCGTGAATCAAGTTAATCGCGCCCTTTGGCCAGCCTGCTTCCAGTGCGGCCCTGCAGATGTATTCCGCTGCAACCGGGTCCTGCCTGCTTGGGCTCACCACAACAGAACAGCCCGCGGCAAGAGCGTATGGCACAAATGAGGACCACGCGTGCATGGGAATATTGCCGGGGGTTACAATTAGAAAGGCCCCAACAGGCTCCCATGTGAGCCACATGTCTATGCCATTGGCCAGATTATCCAGGTGCTCGTTCCTTGAAACAAGCCCATACGCGGCGGAACATGCTGATTCTATGTTCTCGATGACCCTTCTCACAGACCCTGTTGATTCCTTTATGGTCCTGCCATGATCTTGGGTGAGCACACTGGTAAGCTCTTCAAAGCGCTCTTCGAACCTTTGGCGCATGTCAAAGAGCATTCTGGCCCTTTCCCTTAATGGGATTGAGCTTATTGCCTTAAAGCCTCTGGCCGCGGCCTCCACAGCAGACCTGGCTTCATCTTTGGTCACTGTGGGGAATTCGGCTATTACTTCGCCTGTGGCCGGGTTTATGTCCTCATGGATAATCGTTGATTTGGACTCTATCCACTCGTTATCAATTAATAGCTTCAACTTACCGTAATGACTCTTAACTTCCGGAATGCGGGCCATTGATTACTCCA
>CAZFJT010000084.1:3322-9047 GCA_964519135.1 uncultured Syntrophales bacterium
CTGTAATTTATCTTCCCATCATATTGGGTAAATAAAGGGCGATACTAGGAAAAATGGTCAGTATTATCGCCACTATGAATATTGATATTAAAAAGGGCGCCACACCCTTGAATATTGTCTCAACGTTTACACCTTTGGCCACTCCAGCCACAGTGAATATATTCAGACCCATGGGAGGAGTTATCAAGCCGGCCTCCATCATCAACACGGCAACAACTCCGAACCAGATAGGGTCGAAATTCAAAGCGAGCACTACTGGATATATCACCGGCAATGTGAGCACCATCATGGAGATCGCGTCCAAAAAACAGCCAAGAAGGAGAAAGATCAAAATAATAACAGTGTGGACCACATATGGTGACACTTGTAAGTTAGAGGCCCATGTGGCCACTTGCATTGGTATGGTGGACAGGGCCATGAAATAGGAGAACACATTCGCGCCCGCCACCAAAAAAAGCACCATTGCTGATATCCTGGCTGATTCCACAAGAGCTATAAAGAGAGCTTCTTTGGTCAGCTTGGCTTTAACTAATGTGACGAGTAACAAGGCAGTCGCGCCCAAGGCCCCGGCCTCTGTTGGAGTGCAGAAACCCGCGTAGATCCCTCCCATTACAAAAATGAAAATGGCTAGGGATTCCCAAACACCCTTCAGGGCTTTGATCTTTTCAGAGAAAGTTACGGTTTCGGTATTTCTGGGCGCTGAATCAGGCCACACCTTTACCCACACAACCACCACAAGTATGAAGGAGATTGTGAGCAACAATCCGGGCAGAATCCCAGCTATGAGCAGCTTTCCAATGGATTGTTCAGTGAGCATTCCGTAAACCACAAACCCTATGCTCGGTGGTATCAAGAATCCCAGTGTGCCGCCTGCTGCAACGCTTCCAGTGGCGAGCTTAGGGTCATAGTCGAATCTTTCCATTTCAGGCAAGGCCACAGAACCCATAGTGGCGGCTGTGGCTACAGATGATCCTGAAACAGCCGCAAACCCTCCACAAGCGCCTATGGTGGCCACAGCCAATCCCCCGGGCATTCTTCTGGTCCACTTCTCAAAGGAGGAGTACAGGCTTCTGGTAATACCTGAAGCGCCCGCGAAACTGCCCATAACTATGAAGAGTGGTATTACTGTGTAAGGATAGAATGAGGCCACATGCCAGGTTGTGCTCGCGGCAACGGGCAAGGCCGCCTCAAAGGAAGTAAGGATGGTAATACCTCCTACACCAACGAACATCATGGCAAAGGCAATGGGCATACCAAGGAATATGAGCACAAATACCGTTAATGTTCCTAATATTCCTATTATGACTGGGTCTTGCATAGATCTCTTATGTACCTGATGGAGTCCACCAGGTCGAATATAAACTCAACTGTAAGAAAAAGGGCCGCCACTGAAACAAGAAGCCTGAACGGAAATTGGGGGATTCTTAGCATGTCTGATACTGCGGATGATTCGTACGCGACCACTACTCCCTGCCATATCATGATCACTGTCACTGAGAGGCACAACAGAGTTGTGAAAACATCCAGGGATTCTCTCCAGATCTCTGGTAACCTGGATGTGAGCATGGTTACCTTAACGTGTCCGCGCGCTTGATGGGTATAGGCCAAACCTGTGAGAATAAATACTGCCAACATGAAACTGGATAGTTCTATGGAACCAGGGATGGGCTTTGACCAGAAACTCCTTAAAGTAACATCAGCGGTTGTCAGGAGCATCATGGGAATAACAAGGCCCATCCCAAGGTAGCATAGCCATCTATTGGCGGTTTGGACTATGTATCTGAACTTATTATACATAAAATGTCATCATATTTTAGCCATTCACTTAGTGGCGGTCTCGCTTCCTAAGCCCATAAGACTAGTGATAAGTATAAATCATAACGAGCAGTCTTGGCTGAGCTATGTGGCCACGTATCAGCCGTGCTAAGCCTGTTGGCTGGAGATCCGATTCCCTGTGTTTAATTCGCAGGCTCAAAAATCTTCGGTCATCGGACTCCAGCCGCCCGGCGTCACTCACACTGCTTCCCTCACAAGAGTGAATGTTTACATCATGTTGTGTCTAAGGATCGACCTTCCGCTAATGATGGTCAGCCATGGATCTTCGCGTGTGTCATACAAAGATCACCATAAGCGGACACTATTTTTTGCCTTCAGTCCATTCAGAGGGCGTGGCCACACAATGGGTTCCGTGCTTCTCAGCCACTTCCGTGTACATAAGGACGGCCTCTTTTGCAGGCAAGCCTTTTTTCTTTAACTCTTCCACCCATTCCTTTGTAGCTTCCTGGAACTTGGAGAACCATTTTTCTTCCTGATCCTTGGGCAGTTCATAGATTTCAACTCCCTTGGACTTGATCTCCTTCATCATCTTCGCGTAGGTCTTCTTATCCAAGCCGGGGGTGGTAGCGAAGGGATTGCCGGCCACTTCTTCGATGATCTTTTGCAGATCTTCAGGCGCGTTGTCCCAGGTCTTTTTGTTCATTACAACACCTTCGGAAACACAACCAAAAGTAGCCTTGACTCCATACTTGGCCACCTCAAAGAGTTTGAAGGCCAGTACTAGTGGAGGACAAGTTACCAATCCGTCGATCGTGCCTGTTTCCATTGCCTGGTACACATCTCCAAGGGGCATGAATACCGGTTCAGCCCCGAGGGCCTTGATGTACATGGTCTGCATCCCACCAGGAGACCTTATTTTCATTCCCTTCAAGTCTTCTATGCTCTTCACGGGTTTGGTTGTCCAGACAAAGGCCTGTATGCATCCATTGAGTTCCAGAACCTTAACGTCTTTGAATTCGTCCTTTAAAACCTTTTTGTAAACCTCATTGCCTATGTCAGTGGCAAGATCCTTTCCGTCTACCCACGCTGCCATGGAGAGCACATCCGTCAGCGGAAAACGTCCGGGAGTCCAGGTGGCTGTAAAATAGCCCATGTCCGATAGACCCTTCCTGACTATGTCAAAATGCTCAGGTCCTTTCCCAAGAGCCCCACCAGCGTACATGGTGTAAGTGATCCTTCCATTGCTGCGCTTTTTCAGCTCCTCAAGCATGGGTATCCATACGGTCTTAACCTCACGGCTGGCAGGTGGATGCCATGTGCTGAATTTTATGTGCATCTTCCCTTCTTCAGCCAGCGCGGGCGCGCCTGTTTGGAAGAATAAACCTATGGCGAATATCGCGGCCAGTAACCAAACGGTCTTTTTCATGCTGTGTCGCCTCCTTGATAATTGTGCCTGGTTGTCACTGTTATTGGATGCGAGCCACTATTTAGCGCAGCCCGTCCTCGTATTTTGCCTCCTCTTTAGTGAGTCCTCCGATCCTGGGCGCGGGCCGTCCAGAGTCAGTGACCACCAACGCGACCAAAAGCTCATCGGACCTGGGAGCGTCTTCCACAGCCACTGTCATCCCATCGAAATGGCTCCTGATAAAAGCAGCGTCCTTGTGATTCAATGGGATATCTATCGTGCAGCCTGCAGGCCCTCTTTTCTTGATTGATGGTATAAGGGCCAAACCACCGCCAAGCGCGTCTCTAAAGGGTTTGCCCATCTTTGGATGAAGTATTGCGGCCGCGTGTTCCATGTCACCGTCCAACCCCACAATACAGGCCTTGGAATAACTTTCGGCCTTATCCGGACCAATCCCCAGGGCTTCAAGGCATTTTTTACCGAGTTTGTCCCCCAGTTCCGCGCCAATATCCATCAATTTGGTCAGATCCTCCACATATTGCCCGGCAAATGGATTTTTTATTACTGCTATTGCCGCGGCCTTTCTCGTTGGTGGCTCAACAGGCCGGCCCGTTTCCATGGCGGTTTCTTCAACCACAGTCACAATCTTCCTGATCTCCATGAAATCCTCCTATGGAGTAGCCAATTCCTAAAAACTATTAATGGATGACCTGGGCTTTCCTCACAGGTGGAGGAGTATTTCTGCTGTTTGAGGCCACAATCTTGCCATCTACCATTACCATGGAAACACCAGGGGTATCTCCTTGTGAAAGGCACGAGAGAAGATCAGTTCCAGCAGAGCCCATAGGTGTATCCATAAATACAAGATCAGCCTCCATGCCTTCTGCAATACGCCCGCGATTCAATCCGTATACTTTCGCGGTATTACCAGTGGCCGCGCATATGGCCAGCTCAGGTTCAATCCCGCCCATTGAGGCTATCCAGGCTATGTTTCTCAGGATCCCCAGAGTTACCACCCCTGTGCCTGAAGGCGCGTCATTACCAAGGATCAAACGACCGATCTCATTGCGCTCCTTTATGACCTTGCTCACTTGAACGGCCCTGTGAACATTGCCACATTGGGCTATCTCTATGGCTGAGTCAACCGACTCTATAACCCGAGTGGCCTCTTCAAGGCTCATTGCAGTGGGGCCGCCATTGATGTGGGATACGACACTTGGCTTCACTATCTTTATCTGGTCTTCTCCAACAACAGAAGACCCAGGTATGGAGGTCCCCCCAGAGTGCATCATTACGACCATGCCCCTGGACTTGGCCCATTGGCACATCATTGCCGCCTCATCAGGATCTTTTACCGAGCCCAAGCCTATCTCTCCAACGACCCTTACTCCCTCTTTGGCCATTTCATCAAAATCCGCTTCAGTGAGTCCTTTTTCCAGAATGACAGATCCCCCGATAACCTTCATTCCCCCTGGTCTTAGGTTGGCCCAGGTCTTGGCTGCTAGTATTGCCAAAGCCTTTACTCCCGCGGGGTCCTTTGGTCTACCGGGAAGGTGTACCTCGCCGGCTGAGATAGCTGTTGTCACTCCACCATGAACCGATGAGTCCAAAAAATCCTGCATCTTTTGCCTAGGTGTGTAATCCCCGAAAACCACATGGCAATGGGAGTCCATGAGCCCAGGGCAAACAGCCCCTGCGCCTGCGTCTATTATAATATCCGCTGGTGTGTTGAGATCATTGCCTATTGATGAGATCTTACCCTCTTTGATAAGTATGGAATTAGCGTTAAGAATTGGTGAGTTAACATCACCGGATAATATCAAGCCAGAATTTTTTATCAGCGTTGAACCCATTTCTTGTAACACCTCCTCACCAGGATGGCGGGCTGATTACCCACACCACTTTGCATGTGTCTTTGCCTTCATTGGTCCATGAGTGGGGGATCAAGGATGAATAGTAGAATGAAGACATGGCTTCAATCACATATGTGTCGGTTCCCAGGTTCAAAGTCATTGCGCCGTTAAGGACTATGCCGAATTCTTCCCCTGGGTGAGAGTATTCGTTCCTAGTGCCTCCCCCGGGCTCAATAATAGTATAAAATGGCTGCATCTTCTTGTCGCCCACAAGACGGATCAACTGCCTGATCCTTGCTGTCCAGCCTGGAATGTTCACCTGGGTCCATTCACTTTCATGCATCACAACCGGATCATCCACCAATTCATCCATAAAGAAATCTACGGTTCTTCTATCAAGGGCCTTTGCGAGCTTTTTTAATGTGGATATTGATGGGGAGGCCTGGCCATGTTCAATCTGGGATATGTATCCTGCTGAAACCCCAATCTCTTCAGCCAGCCGGTTTAATGTGTAATCTTTTTCCTTTCTCCACTGGCTCACAAGGCGCCCAAGTTTTTGTTGGTCATCTGAGGTCATGGGAATTTACTGCAATCCGATTTAATTGACATGGTATTATGTTTAGTATAAGTTGAAAACTTAAGTAACAGTAAAGTTAGCGGTTGTCAAGTTCAACTTAACGGACTTTGTAAT
>CAZFJT010000085.1:0-4638 GCA_964519135.1 uncultured Syntrophales bacterium
ATGATGCCTGAAATGAGCGGCTATGAGTTTGCCTTACAGGTCCAAAAAATGGACGGTAAAAACAGACCCAGGCTGATAGCCTATTCATCCGATTCTTCAACATCTTGGGGGAAAATGATTTCAGAGGCCGGCTTTGACGCATACCTTCTCAAGCCTGCGCGCAAAGCTGCAATACTGTCGACAATTGCGTCCGTGCTGGCTGAATCGGATGCGGAAAAAGCGCCCAGGAGAACCCTAACCTGCGATCAGGAGCCTGCTCAGGCATTATCTATTCTTCTGGCTGAAGACAATAAAGTGAATCAGGACATGACCATTACCATGCTCAGCAGAATGGGGCATTCCGTGGATCTGGCCGAAGACGGGGCCCAAGCCGTGGAGATGGCTGAATCAGAACAGTACGACGTGATTCTCATGGATCTTCAAATGCCGACAATGGGCGGAATAGAGGCCACAAAGCGCTTGAGGTCAACAGGAGTGAAAACCCCCATTATTGCAATCACTGCCGCAGCTTTGGAGCAGGACCGGGAAGAATGCCTATCCGCAGGCATGAATGACTATGTGACTAAACCTATAAAAATTGAGAACATTATGGACGCGCTCTCAAAACATTGCAGAACCGCTGTGACCTCATTGATCCCGGATAATTTGAGGATTTTAATTGCCGACGATGATGACGAGTTTTCCAATAGACTGGTTGATCACTTAAAATTGGAACTTGGATCCGCAAGAACAATGACTGTGTCAAATGGGGTTAGGGCCTGTGTTTCAGTGGGGGCTTTTCTTCCTGACGTAATGATTCTTAACGCCGGCCTAAAAGACGTGAATACCAAGGAAATAGTTAGATTCATGCGCGCGGACAATAGATACGCGCGAATCAGAATTATCGTATTGGAGGACACCCAAGAAAGCGCACACTGGTCTCTGATGGATGACTCCGGTCCTGATAGCGTAATTAGCAAACCCGCGGATACCGCTGAAGTTGTTCAAACCATTGCAGCAATGTTTTCAGAAGCCACGGTGTTTAACAAACCCTCAAAAACTATACCTGAGCTTGAATTTGATGGGGTCTGCAAAGAATTGGGCTTGGAGTTTGATCAATATAGAGCGGTCAGCTTAGATTTTCTAAAGTCTTTACCCAAACGCGTCGAACAATTGAACAATGCCATTGTCAAGAAGGATTCAGAGGAATCCAGACGAATAGCCCATTCCATAAAAGGGAGCGCATTGAACCTGCGCATGGAGGGCGTTTCCCAGAAAGCGCGGGAACTAGAGGCGGCTCTTGTTAACGGAAACTGGTCCGGAGCGCAAGACCTTGCAATTGGGATAGGGCAAAGAGGTATCGAACTGGAAAGGGTCATTGGATCAGGAGTTCACGATAGTTTTGAAAACAGTGAAAAAGACTTGAAACCTGTGCGCAATGAGAATCCTCTGAACCGAAAAAAACTGGCCGAAGAAATATCCAAAATAATCGATCGAATAAAAGTCAGCTCAGACCAGGGTGATATTAAGAATGTTATGGACTCTTCCCATACTCTTTTTCAGCTTGCTACAAAAATAGGCGCCCATGGACTGGTGAGCCTTTCCCAGGAACTAATTGAAAAGGCTTCCAAGGCGCGCATAGCCGAAATGAAGGATACGGTGGTCCGAATAATGGATATTGGGTCAAAGGACCAAGGGTGAGGATTTGCTCTTAGCCAAAGGTTTTTATGGCTTCTCTGTGTTTCAGCGTTTCAAATTCAAATTGATGAGGTTAATTACTAATGGAAGGTAGCGAAAACACGATACTAATTGTTGATGACAACTCCGAGAATCTCTCTTTGCTGATGAGAATGCTTTGGCAAGATGGCTTTAGGGCCCTTGCAGCCGAAAGTGGTGAGCAAACATTGGAAATCCTGGAGCACACCTTGCCGGATCTCTTTCTCATAGACATCATGATGCCGGGTATGGACGGCTATGAATTGACCAGACGTATCCGGTCCGACTCTAAAACAAGTGACCTGCCGATAATAATGGTTACCAGCCTTACCAGCAAAGAGGACAGATTGAAGTCTGTCAAGGCCGGCGCCAATGATTTCGTCTCTAAACCAGTGGACAAGGTTGAACTCAGAGTGCGCATGAATTCACTGCTGAAGATGAAACAGGCCCAGGACGCCATAAAAAGGCATAAAGAGCACTTAGAGGAGATGATATATCAGAGAACCGCGGAGCTTGTAACAAAGAATCGTCTGCTGGAGCAGGAGATAACCGAAAGAAAAAAGACCCAGCAACGCCTGAGTGAATCTGAGGAACGATTCAGAGCTGTGATAGAAAGCGCGGAAGATCTAATCTTCATAAAAGACAAAAACCTCCAATATACTCATGTCAATAGCGCAATGCTTAGATTTTTGGAAATGGATATCCATGATATCCTTGGAAAAACCGATCGAGAACTATTTGGCGTCAAGGAGGGTAAAAGGTTTGAAAACGCTGATAAACGAGTCTTAAAGGGCCAGGTGGTACAGATGGAATCCGAGGTGAGTTGGCGAGGCAAACGCACTGTATTCCATTTTTCAAGGGCGCCTCTTGTGGACCCATCAGGAGTGGAAACAGGACTATGTTGTATTGCCAGGGACGTATCCGACGAACGTCGTCGTGACGCTAACATGGAACAGACGACAGACAGAGAGTTGTCGTCCACTTCCGCGTCCGGTTCCATGAAAAGCGTGATGAACCAGATAGACACAGCGGCAAAAACCGACAGTATGTGTCTGTTTTTAGGAGAAAGCGGAGTAGGAAAGGATTATTTATCAAAGTACCTCCATGACCATTCCCTGAGATCCGGCGGTCCATTCTTTAGTATAAATTGCGCTGCTGTAACCGCGGAACTTGCCGAGTCCGAACTATTTGGACATGAAGCCGGAGCTTTTACAGGAGCGACCAGAAAGAAAAGGGGGCTATTGGAGCTGGCCGAGGGAGGCACACTTTTGCTCAATGAGATTGGTGAGCTCACTATTGCGCTTCAGGCCAAATTGCTGACATTCTTGGATACTGAGTCATTCACCAGGGTAGGAGGAGAGAAGAGCGTCACTGTTAACGCGAGGCTGATAGCAGCCACCAATAGGGACTTGGCAAAAGAAGTGGAGGCTGGAAGATTCCGCCAAGACCTTTACTATAGGCTCAATGTGATTAGTATCAAGATTCCCCCGCTGCGCGAGAGAACCGATGAACTACCCGGACTCATCAGAAATTTCATGGATTCATTGGCCAAGAAAATGGGACTCCATTCTACGCCGAAAATAGACCCTGAGGCCATGGACGCTTTGCTGTCGTACAGTTGGCCCGGCAATATCAGGGAGCTGAAGAATATCTTGGAGCGGGCTATGATCCTGTCCAAGGAAGACACAATTACCATAGACGACATAAGTGTAATCAGGGAAGACTCTCATTTTAAACCCAGTATAGGCGAATTGAATGACGCCTTCCATGTGAAATTGTCCAAGGAATGGCCATTGGATGAAGTTCTCAAAGACACAAAGACATTCCTGATCACCGAGGCTTTGAAAAAGACAAATGGCAGCGTCAAGGAAGCAGCGGACTTTTTAGGGCTGACCAGAAACTCCCTGAGCCACCACATGAGATACTTGAACCTAACGAGAAAACAATGAAGTAGTAATTACCGGCAATCTTAGCCGCGCCCATATTATTTCTCAAGGTTGTGTAATTATTAAAACCCCTTAAATTCAGACGTAACACCCAGTTTTGACATCACTGCTTCTTCAAGATCATAGCCGAGTTCCTTATAGCGCCTAAAGTGCTTTAGCGCCTCTTTTTTCCTGCCTGTTTCCAAATACAGAAACGATAGCATCAGATGCGCGGACGAAAAGGCGCCGTTTAATTCCAGGGCTCTTTTAAAACTTTTTTCAGCTTGGTCATATCTCTCCATCAATGCAAGGGTTCTTCCAATATGCGTATGATAGGCCGGATCCCTTGGCTGAAGGTCTGAGGCTTTTTTATAAAGCTCCAAAGCCTTTTCATACTTCTTACTATCCACATATACCCCAGCCATACTTGCATAATATTTAGGGTTTTTTGGGTTTAAAGAGGAGGCCGTCCGAAAATAGCCCATTGCCAATTCAAGCTTATCTTCTTTTTGGAACACCTTTCCCAACGCGGAATACGCTAGAGCCGGAATATAGTCGGATTTGTCTATCACATGTGTCCAGAGTGTTTTAGAATTTTTCCACACTCCTATCTGAGCTCTGGTCTTTGCCGCATAAGCCACTGCGAGTATGGAGACGCATACAATCAGAGCCACTCTGAACACCACCGGCTTCCTTAAATTCCCCGAAACCCTCCAAAGCCTTTGGAAACCCAAACCTATGAGAAGCCAAAATCCAAGGGTCGGCAAATAGGTGTACCTGTCCGCCATTGAATGCCTGAACACCATATACAACCCCAGTGCCGGGAATATTGTCACAAGATAAAAGAACCAAACCGCGGACCAAATTCGGTCACCCTTATATGCCCTCCAAACGCACATGGCTGTCAAACCTATAACCAGCAGCGCGGCTATAACATACATCGCTGAGAAATAATCCAGATCCCTGTTCAACTGATAAATGGGAATCAGGTCCCCTGGGAAAACGGTTTGTCTTATGT
>CAZFJT010000085.1:4648-9006 GCA_964519135.1 uncultured Syntrophales bacterium
TTAGCGAATAGAAGGCGTTCATGATCCTCATGTGAATGGGAACATAAGAAACCGGCACCTGCCCCGCGCCGCCTTTGACCACCTGGTAGATCAGGATTCCCAACGCAGACACAATCAGAAACGGGATCTTTTCATAGATCAGTTTATACAGAGATTCTATTTTATCTCTCTGCAAAGGATAGTAATCTAAAATCAGGAGAACAAATGGAAATGTGATCGCCATGGACTTGGACATTACCGATAGGATCATAAATATCAACGCCAACAAGTATTTGAGTCGCGCTTGGCTTTGCCTGGATGTAGCGTATCCCACATAGGTCAAAATTCCCAATAGATAAAAAAAGGTGAACAGGACATCCTTTCGCTCTGAAATCCATGTCACTGATTCAACCCTCAAAGGGTGCAAGGCAAACAACAATACTCCGAAAAACGCAGCAACAAGCTTTTCTGTTTCATTGATGGCATATCCGGTATGGCCGCCCTCTTCCCATGCCTCCTGTAGTCTTATTGCAAGGACGAAAAAAAGAACCGTATTAAGGATGTGTAGAATTATGTTCACCACGTGGTGTGGAGACGGATTCAGACCGAATAACGCCCTATCCAAAGCATGGGAGAGCCAAGTCAACGGATGCCACGCCCCCTGATATCCGGTTGTGAACATCCATAGTATCGATTCCTGGGATATTTCCCTGATCTGGTGGTTTTTCACCACAAAGGCCATATCGTCCCAATCGACAAAATCATTTCCCACTGATGGGGCGTATGTAACAAATACAACCGTAACAAGTATGGCCGATAGGCATAATTTGATCATTCTTTGCGACATTTCCAGCTCCTTTTCAATTTCGATAATACAGAGCGTATAGCGGCTTATCAAGGGCCATTAAAAGCGCGGGTGAATTGACATTATCCCTGTTATTCTGGTCCCTTATCATTTAACAGCTTTCAGAGGGCCTAATATTGCCCTGGCGCCTAACTTGTTTACACTTAGTAAACCACGTTATTCCTTGACGTTAACCTATCATCCCTTCAGATGGGACAATCTTCGGAATCAAACGGCACAAATCGACCGTTTGCGTCAAACTATACCAGGCGGTTATTATAGATTATTTTGAGATTACATTTATCGGCACGTATCTTGCTGTTCCACTACCCAAGAAAATTTCTCATCACCAGAAACACATTATTCAGTGGAAACAAAATTCAATATTAACGCCTTATGGCACAAAACGCATCAGGAGGACTGAATGCTTAATAAGATTAAGAATGCAAAGGGCTTCACGCTCATCGAGCTCATGGTCGTTGTCGCGATCATCGGTATCATTCTAGCCATTGCTGTTCCCTATTATGTTTCTTATAAAAGAACAGCCTGTGACAGGGCGGCAACCGGCGACATTTCAAAACTGGGCGCATGCTTGGAAAGATTCGGTAATGAGTTGGTCGACTTGAACTGCTCTGACCTAGGTTTAGTTGCGGATACCATCGACTTGGCTTGGCTGGTTGGCCCTTACTATGGCTGGGGTGGAACCAACCGTAAGTGTCAGGTGCTGGTTTCCATGGGTGATGATGAAGTCAGGGCTTGCGCGGAAAAAGGATCACATCCCACTGATGTCGAAGGCGAACGTTATGTGTATAGGGTTGTGCTAGGCGGCGGAACAGACCTTCCAGTTACCAGGTTGAATTGCGAAGGCGAGGAATATGGTGGGCGTGGCGAAACGTGCTACACATCATCCATGCTCAAGGGCACAAGCTGCGATCCGGTTGAACCAGATGGCCAGATAGATTGCGGCTTAGTTACAGGCACGATGTAACGTATTACAGGCAAAGACCAAGAGTCCCAGCCTGTTAGAGGAAGACTGGGGTCGGCAAATTTCCGGCCCCGCTAACTCCAAATATTGTTTTCCACTGATATTGAGAAATGCCGCGCTTCGGGTTATTATCCCAAGCGCGGCATAACTCTTTTTAAAGATCTTCTTTTTCGTATGTCTTTGCATCTTATCAATTAACATCATGACCAGACACATGGCCGATAAAACAATCGGACGAGATCACATTATTGCTTTATTGGTTTTGTGCGTTGTAACTGCGGCCACATTTGCGCCAATTGTGAATCACCATTTCTCTGGGTGGGATGATGACAAATTTCTTTCTGCCATATGGAAACCCTCCCTTGAGCGGGCCTACCTAATCGTCACAGATTTCGACCTTAACTACACAAAAGAAATCTACTACTCACCTCTTCCGTTTCTAAGCCTGATGGTCGATCAGAGTCTGGTTTCCTCTCAAAAGAGCCCGGAGGCTTGGATCTCCAAGCTTGTTAACCTCATATTACACACCTTAAACACAGTCCTTGTGTTTCTGTTATTACACTGGTTGGGTCTATCCAGACGATACGCGTTATTCGGGGCCCTGCTGTTCGGAGTTCATCCATTGCAGGTTGGAACAGTGGCGTGGATAGCAGAAAGAAAAAATCTCCTGGTGGCCCTTTTTTATCTTGCCAGCCTAATTACGTACATAAAGTATCTCCAGGTCCAGAGGCCTATCCTCTTGTTTGCCCTTGCGGGCCTACTCATATTTGGTCTGCTTTCAAAGCCGGCCGCCGCGTTTATACCTTTGGCGTTATTGGGCTACAGATTCCTTTTATCCAGGCAAGAGGATATTGGAAGCAAAGAGATACTCTTCTTTGTAATCTCATTAGGATTCGCTTTCCTTTGGGGTCTTTATGTTTTATCAACAGAGCACACCTTTCAATGGATATTACCTCCGATCAGATACAGACCACTGCTTGCCGCGGCTGCTATTATTTTCTATCTCAGCAAGGTTGTATTGCCGATTAATCTAGCAGCCATTTATCCCAAATGGGATATTGTACAAAATGTTACTTGGTTCTTGGCGCCTTTTTTTGCTCTTTTGGCGGCATTGACCATTTTATGGTGTTTTAGAAAACAAATGGGGAACAGGATTGTCTTTGGGGTCTTCTTTTTCTTTTTGAACCTCCTCCCTGTGGTCGGCCTGATTCCCTTCGGGTACATGAGCCATTCTTATGTTGCCGATCACTTCATGTACCTTCCTATGGTCGGGCTTTCCATAGTTATTGGATCATTGGCCCAGAGGCTATTCCAACTGGTCGGATCCCAGAGCCCCAAGCGAACTGCCATATTGTTTTTTGTATTCTATTCGATTTTTGCTGCGCTTTCTTTGACAAGTATCAGACAAACTCTGCAATGGAAGAACTCAGAATCGGTTTGGGAATCAACCCTGAAAGTTAACCCCAACGCTGTTTCAGCTTTGAATAACTATGGCATGCTCTTGATGAATCAGGGTGAATTGGACAAGGCCTTGGAAATGTTCAATAGGGCGGTTGAGCTGGCGCCTACATTGCCACAGGTATATCACAACATGGGCTCCTTGTTTCACATAAAGGGAGATGACGACAAGGCTCTGCAAATGTACGCAAAGGCTAGGGAATTCAATCCAAATAGTGTTAGTTCTTACAAGATCCCGTCCTCCATCATGAGCAAGCAGGGCAATTACCAGGGCGCTATTGAGCTAATTCAAAGAGGATTGGAACTGAATCCCAGGTCCCCGGTATTGGCTGATCACCTGGGAATATTGCTCCATGAGCAGGGAAAAGTGGAAGAGGCTATAAAACTTTTTGACAAGGCCATAGAGTTTTCCAAGATGTACGCGCCCGCGTATGTGCACAGAGGGGTGGCTATGTTTGAGCAAGGTAAGCTCACCCAAGCTTCCAATGACTCGCGCAGGGCCTTATCCATAACCAATTTACCGGAAGCCCATAATTTACTTGCAGTTATTGCGGCTTCCCAAGGCCGTCTGCCAATAGCGTTGGAACATTTCCTGAATGCGTATGAATTACAGCCAAATTTACCAGGCTTAACAGATAATGTGGCAAATATTTTAATCGACATGGGTAAGCCCAAAGTCGCATCCAAGTTTTGTCGGGATGAAGGTAAACACGGAAGGCATTGCTCTGGGCCAACACACAAGAGAATAATGTCTCGGTTAAAAGGTAAATCCAAGCTGTTGACCCCTAATAAGTCTAGGGCTAATTAAATGATGATCCTGAGTGAAGTTTAATCTTTTTCCCCAGCCCCTTTCTTTTTTTCCGGATCATTGCCCTTTCCGGTGTCCAAGGAAAGAAATTCTTTAGCCTTTGGGGGTGGTTTCCCATTACTGGAACTTGATTGGGGTTTTTTAGCGCTATCTTTCAGCTTTAACTTTTTTGACCTGTCCGTCGCGCTGATAGCCCTATTAAACACTTCAAAGCTTTTCTTACCAGTAACCACATCTGTAAAATCAAAAAAGTTCGGCGCCTTCTCCACTGGGGCGTACAAGAT
>CAZFJT010000086.1:0-8994 GCA_964519135.1 uncultured Syntrophales bacterium
CTCCTCAGGATCATAGTATATGGTGGATTCCTCCAAATTCATGGTACCGTCTTTAAAGCGCAGGACCCTTATGTAATGCATTTGAGGATCCCTGGTCTGATTATTCTCCTCAACGCATCCGTAAACACACCTTCTGCATCCAATGCAACGCTGAATATCCAACCCGTATCCATATAGCGTTCCGTCTATGGGACCCTCGGCCCCAACGACAAAGTCCATGCCATATTTCTCTTTATACTGTTTGCGCAACCGTTCACGGACCTGCTCTATCTCTTCGTCGGTCATGCGCTGAAAGTTCTCCTGTGCAAACTCTTCCCATGTGCAACCACTGACCGCGAACAGGCCCAACGCTCCCGCCACTCCGGCAATAAAGGCTCGCCTGTCAGGACTTTTAGGCGAATCACTTGCCACGGTCTCAATTTCCTTGCGCCGTATGGGCTCACGTTCTTTATCGGTTGTTTTTGTGTGGCTCATTGGGATTCACCTTCAGTGGTCGCGTTCAGCAACCTTTGGAGTCCTTGGTTTATCCGGCGGGGGCATTGGCTCAATCGGCTTATATTTTGGAGAATGTGGGTCATGGCAGTTCACACATAGATAGTACTTCTTTTTTCCATTCCACTGGCCGGTTCTCCTTCCGTGGATACCTTTCCTCCAATCCCTGAAAATAGTTCCGTGGCATTTTCCGCACAGTAGATAAGATTCCTGAAACTCGATCAGCTCCCCATCGCTCAGGGGCAACAGATAGTTCCTTTTTTGGGGATGATGACAATCCAGGCACCACACCCTTACACCTCCGTGGTTTAATTGCAGGTTCGTATGAACCAACAGAGCTTCCCGTCTCTTAAAATTGACCGGAAAATCCTTCTCAGGCCCGTGGCAAGCCCTGCACGGAGTGATGGTCTTTGGTAACTCCTTTTGGGGCACAGGGAAATCCTGGTATGGTTGAGGTTTAGACGGTATCGTATACTTGAGTTCACGCTTGAGCTCAGGATAAGTCTTCTCGTATACCTGGGCCACTAGGGAATTTTTGCTCATGGCAACGCCGATCACAATGACCGTTGACAGCGTCATGCAGCAAAATATTTTTGGAAACCATTTGATCATCTTCATGGATTAGCCCTTTTGTTTCCAAGAAATTCCCATAATCGCGCCCTATTGGATCTCCTTACCGCCGTATCGTCTTTCGTAGAATTGTTGCATCCTCTGAAGCTCTTTTTTACTCATTCCCTCTTTGTACCAGCGGTGCCGCTCATCCTTAAATACAACCTCATCCAGCAAGGGCGCGGCCGCTTCCTTCCCTCCCATGAGGTGTTCAACCTCAGGCAGGAATTTGTTGTAAAAATGCTTTGCCACCTCGTACATTCCGTGCCACCAGGCGTAGTCAGGGCCCATCATTGAAGCGCCGTGCCTGGCCCTTCGCCCCTCATGGTGCCAAAGTTCCCAGTAGATCCAGTCGAGCTTATCGTCAAAGTTAGCCTCCGTAAGCTTGCCGTTTGCCATTAGGCGCTTGCGTACCTCGGTGGCTGGTATTGCGAATTTTTCATTATAGAGGTTCACCAGGTTGTCAAATTGTGTATAGAAGCCTTCTATCATGAACTGACCATGGCACTGGCGGCAGACGTCCTGCATCTTTTCCCTTCGATCCTTCCACTTGGAGAGTTTCTTTGATATCGCCGGCCTGAGTGTCCACGAAATTCTCGTGCCCACATCATGGGTGCTCCCCTGATTTGGTGTGGCGCCCATGTGGCATGTAACGCACGTGGCGGTATCCTGATAATCCACTCCCACTATCCATTTGCGGCCTTTCATGTTCAATTTGTCTCTAAAGGCCTGGTAAAGGATTCCATGCTTAGATTCCTCATAGACCTCTTTTTGTGGATGATCCGGGCCCAGGTGACATTTTCCGCACGCGTCGGGCCTTCTGGCCTGCTCCACTGAAAATCTGTGCCTTGTATGGCACGCGGAGCAGCTACCTTTGGAGCCATCCGGATTTATTCTTCCAATACCGGTGTTCGGCCAGGTGGCTGGATCAAGCTTTCCGTCCTTTAAAACCTTTATATTGGAACCATGACATTGACGGCACCCTGTGGATACGCAGGCTTTTCCACCCACAACGGTTCCCAGGTAATTATCCGCGGAGTTGAGGATATCCGCGCCCTTCGCGTGGTGAGAGGGTTGCTGCTGTTCGAATTGTTCTTTATGGCATCTGGAGCAGTCCTTTGGGCTGACCAAGGTAACTATCCAGAATCCTCTATGATCGTGACCATCCACATCAGCGGGGCCTTTGTCGGTTTTTTTGGCGGCCTTATGACAGTCGTAACAATTGACGCCCGCCTGACCCATCCTTCCGGATCGCCACATTTTATAAAGACCGGGAGTCTTTAACTCATGACACTTGATACATACCTGTCCTTCAGGCGACCCGTAGAGCTTGGGATCCACCTTCATTATGGCCAACGCGGGGCATGTGGTCACAAGACCAATGAGTGTAATTAGGATGAGGGTTCTTTTCATGGTTCCACTCCCTGAATCCAACGGTTGATTATCAATGGCAAAAGTAAGAGACAGGAACGGAGAATTATGCAGCTTAGGTATTAGTTTTATAGTCCCCGGTCCGCCCTTTGGATCATATTCATAATGGCCCAATAATCTATTAAGGTGATGTAAAAGTCTGTAAAGATCCTGTAAATTTGGTTAGAATGCATGAATTGGGTATTGTCAATGATTTGAGCGTACCCTCGGCTTGAGTAGGCGCAGCCATACTACCTTTTAAATTCTGATTCCAGATTGAGGACCCCGAACGGGCCTAAAAAAGTTAAGATCCATGGATCGTTTGGAAAAACTAAAATCCGTATTCGATCGACGGGTGTCGTTCAAGTTTCTTGTCACTGTAGCTGCGGCTATAATAATGGTCTTTATAATAATGTTCATATGGATATCCGGCGAACTGGAAAGACATATAATGGATCAGGTGCGCAAACAGGCCATAATCCTTCACAGACAAATTGTCCTGACAAGACAATGGGTGGCTGAGCACGGAACAATCCTGGCCCCCAAAGGACCCAACTTAAAACCCAGTTCATACATATCAGACTCAGTTGTCAACGTAGACCAAAATACCGATCATGTAAGAATATCTCCCTCCATGCTCACTTCCATACTCTCGGACATGGCTTTGGAGGAAGGTCTTTACACGTTCAGGTTAAGGGGCCCAGCTCCTTTGAATCCCGGCAATAAACCGGATGAGATTGAAATGCTCGCGCTGAAAAAGATTAGGGAGGGAGACCACAAAGGGATATTTCACAGGGAGCGAACCGGCGATGGAGAGGCGCTGAGATACATAGCGCCTGTTGTCATGTCAAAAAACTGCATGGAGTGTCACGGGTCCAAGGGTTTTAAGGTAGGAGATATAGGAGGGGTCTTGAGCGTGATCATTCCCATGGATAATGCGGCCAAGGCCATAAAGCAAAGCTCGAACATACTACTGGCCGGAGGAGTGGCTCTTGCCGGGGCTTTGATCACCCTTGTTTTTCTATCCGCTAGATTCATAGTTTTTCAGAGGCTTTCAGATGTAAAGAGAATCATGACAAGAATCGCCAAAGAACCTCTACCAACGACCAATGACATTGTAGGTGATGAAATCGCTGAGATAGTCAATCTCTGCGGCAAGCTGGATGAGCAGATGCGCAATCGAAGAGACGAACTGGAGCGAAGTATCATCGAGGCCACTCGAGATCTTTATAACGCAAACCAGGAACTTGCCAGAGTCAATCAAGAATTAAAGAGGCTGGACAGCGCGAAAAAGGAATTTTTTACAGACATCTCCCATGAACTAAAGGGCCCGCTGACGAATATAAAGGGCGCAACATCTCTTTTAAAGAGAAAACTTGGAGACCGGGAGACAAATTACCTGGATATAATCGAGAATAACTCCGATCATCTCAGCAAGGTGATAATGGATTTTCTTGAATATTCCAAAATTGAGGCAGGGCATTTGGAGCTGGATATAGTCCTGCAACCATTGTCAAAGGTTCTAAATGAGTCTGTTCAGGCCTTGCTTGCCGACTCCCAGAGAAACCTTGTTCTTATTGTTAAAAAAGGCGTACCGGAAACAGAGGCGTATTATGATTTCAGACGCATATATCAGGTTCTAACAAACCTTTTGTCCAACGCATTGAGGTACGCTCCCACAAACTCCCAAATAGAGTTAACGGTTTTACGGACAAACGGTGAGGCCTTGGTATCTGTTGCGGATATGGGACCAGGCATTGATCCTGTTTACCATGATTCAATATTCAAAAAGTTCTACCAGACGCCCAACGAGAAAACGGGCCAAGTCAACAAGGGGTCTTCAGGTATAGGTCTGGCCATATGCAAGGGAATCATAGAGGCCCATGACGGTCGTATATGGGTGGAGAGTAGTCCCGGTAATGGGAGTACATTCAAGTTCACTTTGCCGGCAAGGAAAGATGGACATGACAGATAAGGAAATACTTCTTGTGGATGATGATCCTGATCTAATTACAATACTCGCGGACAACCTGGAGATGGACGACTTTACAGTGAGGACCGCCACAACTGGAAAACGCGCCATGGAGCAACTAGAGAAAGGCCTTCCTTCCCTGGTAATACTGGATTTAACCCTCCCGGATATGGATGGGATACAGGTTTGCAGACTCATAAGGCAGAAATATGAATTGCCGATAATTATGTTGACCGCAAGGGATGGGACAACAGACAAGGTCCTTGGACTGGAGAGCGGGGCTGATGATTATGTGGCAAAACCATTTGAATATCTTGAGTTGGTCGCCAGAATCAAGGCCTGCCTTAGACGAAGCGGCCCTTTGGGGGAATACGGGGCAGTGATGACCATAGGGGACCTAAAGATCAACACCAGCGATAAGTCGGTAAAAAAGGGCGCAACGGAAATAGCTCTTACAATCACGGAATTCGAAATACTCAGCCTATTGGCCAGAAACAAGGGCAGGGCTTTGAGCCGGGAGACGATCAAACAGCAAATCTGGGACAAGGAGGCCCTATACAGTGGCAGTAGAGTGGTTGACGTACATGTGCAACACCTTAGATCAAAGCTGGGCGATAATCCGGAAGAGCCCTTGTACATCAAGACAGTGCCTGGTGTGGGGTACCTGCTTATGACCAATGACACATAAAGGAGCGGTTTCGCCAAACCCTGAGTAGAATATCGCAGATTGCGCCTTACACATATTGTAGGGTAAGTCCAAATTGGACCGGTTTTTTGTAAATGCTCAGTTTCAAGAGGCGCAAAACCTTTTCGTCATTGCGAGAGCCCGTTCCAAGGGCTCGTGGCAATCTCATGGTTTAGACCATGTAGTTATTGTTTTCGATACGATTCCTAATTTTCCCGAGATTCCCACGTCGCTTCGCTCCTCGGAATGACCTTTCCATTACGGTTGTTATTTATGCGACCTTGTTTTACTTCTGCTCTGTTACACGCCCTAGAACGAGTAGCCGCTAATAACTGAGGTAGTACACGCTATCAAAAAAAATCACCAACAATCTCCTGACAAGCGCCTGTCCCATACCCGATATCTCCTTTGTCTTTTGATCAGGTCCATCCCCCAATGGAGAGACCCAAAAACCCTTAATTAGAAGGATGATTATGAGGGGATATGATAGAATTAGCGCCAAACATCCTAAATTGGCCCACCTGCGCTCTGCTTACCAGATACCCAAAATTCGCGGGGCTAAAATAGCATAAGCCTATTTGACTTATTGTTATTTTCTATGGTAAAGAGCCTAAGAGACTGAAAGACCCCAGGACTTTCCTGTCTCGCTATCAGAATCGAAAGGATGTCAGAATGAGTGAAGATTACCGCTCCATGTGGGCCGATTTAGGACTGGATCTGGAAGCGCACGATGCGCTATTGGCAGTTTTAGGTCAGGCCTATCAAGACTTTTATCTTTCACAGAAAGACCGCCCTGAGGGGATGGGATATTTTGATTTCGTTATGAGTGAAGTCCACGGACTCCGTATTAAGGAATTACTGGACGAAAAGGCGTCCGGTCGCAAAATCATCGGATCTTATTGTGTGTTTGTACCAGAGGAGATAGTTCTTGCGGGCAACGCCACATTGGTAGGTCTTTGCTCAGGAGCTGATTTCGCCACTGAAGATGTTGAGAAACTCCTGCCGCGCAACACCTGCGCGTTGATTAAGTCTTCATTCGGGTTCAAGATTGGGAAGGTTTGCCCGTACCTTGAAAGCGCGGACATGATTGTAGGCGAGAATACTTGCGATGGTAAAAAGAAGGCCTATGAGTCTTTTAATGACCTGGTTGACAACCTATATGTTATGGATTTGCCTCAAGTCAAATCCGAAGAGGGCAAAGCTCTTATCAAGTCGGAATACAATCGTTTCAAGGAGGCCGTAGAGAACCTCACAGGTGTTCCAATTACCGCGGAATCCCTGAAAGCGGCCATACGCACTGTTAATGACAAACGAGCCGCTATTCATCGACTCTCATCCTTACGAAAGGCCGATCCCGCGCCTATCTCAGGACTGGACGCTCTGCTGGCAAACCAGGTTTTCTTTTATGACAACCCCGCAAGATTCACGGAATCTGTGAACAAGATCTGCGATGAATTGGAAAAGCGGATTGAAGACAAAAAGGGCGTTTTCCCTGAAAAAACCCCCCGTATTCTCGTATCCGGCTGCCCACAGGCGGTACCCAATTGGAAATTACCCATGATCGTGGAAACAGCAGGCGCGGTAATTGTGGGAGAAGAATCGTGCGTGGGCGAACGCGGTACCCGAAACCTAACCGACGATTCTGGCGCAACGATAGATGAGATGATGGACGCGATAGTTGACCGCTATTTAAAAGTGGACTGCGCGATTTTTACTCCGAATCCCGACCGTCTGAATCATATCAAGGAAATGGTCGGGGCCTATAAAGCCGACGGTGTTATCCATTACGGCCTGCAATTTTGCCAGCCGTATCTTATGGAAGCCATACCCGTTGAAAAGGCGCTGGAAGAAAATAATATCCCATGTCTGCGCATAGAAACCGATTATAGCATGGAGGATGTGGGCCAGGTGAAGACCAGAGTCGAAGCGTTTGTAGAGCAGCTTCGTTAACACAAAGGAAAGCTGATGAAGAAACGCTTTGCCGGTATAGACATAGGCTCTCGCACCATCGAACTGGTGGTGGTGGACGAGGCGGGTCAAATACAAGCCGGCTTAAAAGCTGACACAGGTTTTGACCCCATGACCGAAGCAAAAAGGATGGTCGATGGGGTCGCCTTTGATAGCATAATGGCCACTGGATATGGTCGAAACCTATTTGAGATCTCCTTTGACGCTCCAACGGTAACAGAGATCAAAGCCCACGCGATGGGCGCTCGAGCTTTTTTCCCAGGGGCTCTAACGGTTTTGGATATCGGAGGGCAGGACAGCAAAGCCATTTCACTATTTGAAACCGGTAAAGTTAAGAAATTCGAGATGAATGACCGCTGCGCGGCGGGCACAGGTAAGTTCCTGGAGATTATGGCAAAAACCCTTGGATATGACATTCATGAATTCGGTCAGGAAGCTATGCTGGCTGAAACCGACCTCAATATTTCCAGCATGTGTACAGTATTTGCTGAGTCAGAGGTAACTTCTTTGATTGCTAAAGGGAATAACCGGAGGGAAATCGCCAGAGGAGTTCACACCAGTGTGATTCGCCGAGCCGCGGGGATGATCAATCGGGTGTCTTCAGGTGGAGATATTGTTTTTACTGGCGGAGCGGCCAAGAACCCGTGCATGGTTGCGCTCCTTGCTGAGAAATTGGGTCGAGAGGTTTTGGTTCCAGACGATCCTCAATTTATCGGAGCGCTTGGGGCCGCATTGCTGGCGTCTGAGGTCTAGGATGTCATGTGAAAACAAACAGGAACCTAGACCTGAAATCAGGCCGGATATGACCATCTTGGACATAGTTTCTCGATATCCGGCTGCTGAAAATATCTTCAGGAAATACGACAACTCAGCTGGAGTCTGTCTATGCTGTCAAGCCCTCTTCGACCCATTAAATGAAGTGGCGCTCAAGTATGGCTTAAACCTGAATCTATTGATCGATGATCTTATCGCGGCAGCTTCGGAAAAATCTCACAATATAGAATAATTTACCGGCCAGGGGCTTTTGGCCTAACTCAATAAGTTGGGCTCGGCCAACAATATTTCAACATTGACGCTTTACGGGAGTTCGTCAAAAACACCGTTACACGTGCCGCATAATAGCCGTCCATCCTTTAGGGTCAGTTTTGACGACATCACAGGTTCGCCGCAATTGTCGCACATTTCAGAGGGTTCTATCTTCGCCTTTTGCGGCAAGCGCACGGAGCTTTGCGATATATTGAATATATCCTCATATTTGGAATCGAGAATTTGACTGCTCCGTTGTTGGTGAGTTTCCCAGAATCGTTGTCTTTCTTCTTCTGTGGCTTTGTCGCTCCGAACTTTTTCCATCAATTCCCTATGTTCGTCTGAAAGGTTAATTACTCCCTGTTTCAAGGATACCCTAACCCCTCTGCCGTCTTTCCTGGACAAGAAGCTAAAGGCTTGCTTGCCAATATCTTTGAATATGAAGTTCCCTTTTCCAAAAGTGCATCCAGTCAATGACTGAATTGCGTCCGCGCCGCATGCGTTAGTCTCCACTATGGCCACAAGCTCCTCATCCATGGACCTGTTTTCTCTCAGCCAATCCATGCCGGCCTTTGCCGCTTGGAAGCCGATAGCGAGCCCAGGGCATACGTGTCCGTGGAAATCCACCGCCTTTTTCCATTCTTCGCTTCTTTGTATCTCTTCTGCGCTCATATTATGTTGTTCCTCCACCATTAACTATTTCAATCTCTGTTATTATTTGGCATTCAAACAATTAACATTGAAGCTAGGTTGACCGGAGTTCCTATTCGCTGTGTCTAATTCGCACAGCTCAGAAAACTTCGCTCATCGGAAGCAGGTCAACCCCTAATAT